>NZ_FQWR01000026.1:0-54840 GCF_900129735.1 Fibrobacter sp. UWCM
GTGACCCCGGGTGACACCGTCACGATCCACGTGAACCTCATCGCCCCGATCGCCATGGAAAAGCAGCTCCGCTTCGCTATCCGCGAAGGTGGCCGTACTGTTGGTGCTGGCTCCGTAACCGAAATCATCAAGTAAGGAAAAATCATGGCTGGTGAACGCATCCGTATTCGCTTGAAGAGCTTCGACCATCGTATGATCGACCGCTCTGCCCAAGACATCGTGAATACAGCTAAGCAAACGGGTGCCCGCATTGCGGGACCCATCCCCCTCCCGACGAAAGTCCAGAAGTATACGGTGCTCCGCTCTCCGCATATCAACAAGACTTCTCGTGAACAGTTTGAATCCCGTACGCACAAGCGTCTTATCGACATCCTCGATGCTACGTCGCAGACTGTTGATTCCCTCATGAAACTTGACTTGCCGGCTGGTGTCGAAGTCGAAATTAAGGTCTAATAACAATGAACGGTATTCTCGCAAAGAAGTTGGGAATGACCCAAGTGTTCACGGAACAGGGCGAATGCGTCCCTGTCACGGTTCTCGAAGCCGGTCCGTGCGTGGTCGTTTCCCACAAGACAGAAGAAAAGGATGGCTACAAGGCTGTCCAGATCGGCTTTGGTCTCAAGAAAGAACAGCGTGCCAACAAGGCTGAAATCGGCCACTTCAAGAAGGCTGACGTCGCTGTTCGTGAACACCTCGCCGAGTTTGACGTTGCTGATCTCGAATCCTGGCCGGTTGGCAAGGAATTCGGTGCAGCTGACTTTGCCGATGCGAAGATGGTGAACGTTTCCGGTATCTCCAAGGGTCACGGATTCTCTGGTACCATCAAGCGCCACGGCTTCCACAGCGGTCCCCGCTCTCACGGTACGCACAACATGCGCGAACCGGGCGGTACGTCTGCTCACTCCTACCCGGGCCGTGTTTTCCCGGGCAAGCGCATGGCAGGCCAGTACGGCAACAAGAAAGTGACCGTGAAGCACCTCCAGGTCGTCAAAGTTGATGGCGATCGCAACCTGATCTTCGTCCGCGGCGCAGTCCCCGGTGCAAAGAACAGCATCATCGTGGTGAGGAAAGACTAATGGCTAGTGCAAAGCTTTTCGCCGCAACAGGCGATTTCAAGAACGATATCGAACTCCCGAAGCTGTTTGATGAAGAAGTCAACAAGGTCTGCATGTACCTCCACATCAAGGCTATCCTGAACAACAACCGTCAGGGTACTGCCCAGGCTAAGAACAAGTCCTCCGTTAGCGGTGGCGGTCAGAAGCCGTGGAAGCAGAAGGGCACCGGCCGCGCTCGTTCCGGCCAGAACACCTCCGCTGTGTGGGTTCGTGGTGCTAAGGCCCATGGTCCGAAGTCCCATGACTACTTCGAGAAGGTGAACAAGAAGGTGAAGAAGATCGCCTTCCACTCCGCTCTCGCCTCCAAGGCCCAGGAAGGCAAGGTCGTCGTGTTCGAAGCCCTCAGCTTCGACGCCCCGAAGACCAAGGACCTCCTCGCCGTCCTCAAGAAGGCTAACCTCGAACAGCGCAACGCCCTGTTCATCGTGAGCGCGAAGGATGCGAACCTTTACCTCTCCTCCAACAACATTCCTTGGTGCCGTTGCGCCCGCGTCGAAGATGTCAATACTTACGACATCGTCCGCGCCAACAACGTCGTCATCTCCCAGGCTGCTCTCGCAGAACTTGAAGGAGGCCGCTAATGAAGGAAATTCGTGAAATCCTGCTTACCCCGCACGTGACCGAAGAAACCATGAAGAACATGGTGAATCCGCGTAACGACGTGCACAGGTACGTTTTCAAGGTTGCCATGAACGCTACCAAGACCGAAATCAAGGACGCTATCGAAAAGCGCTTTGAAGTGAAGGTCGACGCTGTGAACACCGCCATTACCCGCGGTAAGATCAAGCGCGTTCGCATGGTTCCTGGCAAGAAACCCAACTGGAAGAAGGCCTACATCACGTTGAAGGCCGGGCAAAAGATTGCCGAGTTCGAAGGAGTATAACTATGGGTCTGAAATCTTATAGACCGCTTACCCCGACGCTGCGCTACAAGCAGATTGGTGACCGCAAGGAAATTACGGCCGAAAAGCCGTACAAGCCGCTCACCGAAGGCATCAAGAGCAGCTCCGGTCGTAACAACGCTGGTGAAATCACTTCCCGCCGTCGCGGCGGTGGCCACAAGAAACTGTACCGTATCATCGATTTCAAGCGCCAGTTCGCGGGTATCCCCTGCACTGTCGAGACGATCGAGTACGATCCGAACCGTACGGCCCGTATCGCCCTGGTCAAGTACCAGAACGGCAAGCGCGCCTACATCGTCGCTCCGGCTAACGTGAAGGTCGGCGATGTGCTGAATTCCGGCGAAGGTGCCGAATTCCGCGTGGGTAACGCTCTCCCGATTCGCGACATTCCGCTGAACACCATGATCCACAACATTGAGCTGAAGCCCGGCAAGGGAGCCCAGCTGGTCCGCTCCGCCGGTGCCGCTGCCGAACTCGTCGCCAAGGACGGCAAGCTCTGCCAGGTCAGGATGCCGAGTGGCGAAGTCCGCTTCATCTCTGAAGATTGCCTCGCCGTTGTGGGCCAGGTTTCCAACATCGACCACATGAATGAATCCTCGGGCTCTGCCGGCCGCTCCCGCTGGCTTGGCAAGCGTCCCTCCGTCCGCGGTGTCGTTATGAACCCGGTCGACCACCCGCTCGGTGGTGGTGAAGGACGTACCTCTGGTGGTCGTCATCCGTGCTCTCCGTGGGGTAAGAACTCGAAGGGTGCAAAAACTCGTAACAACAAGCGTACCGATAAGTACATCGTGCGCCGTCGTCAGAAGAGGGCCTAATTCATGTCGAGATCCCTTAAGAAAGGTGCGTTCGTGGATTCCCACGTTCTCAACAAGGCCCAGGCTATGGCTGGCTCCGACAAGAAGCAGCCGATCAAGACCTGGTCCCGTCGTTCCACCATCGTTCCGGATATGGTCGGACTTACCTTCTCCGTGTACAACGGAAAGCAGTTCCTCCCGGTCTATGTTTCTGAAAACATGGTCGGCCATAAGCTCGGCGAATTCGCAATGACCCGCACGTTCCGCGGCCACCGCAAGACGGAAACCGCCGCTGGAGGTAAGAAATAATGCAAGCTGTTGCTAAAGTGAAAAACGTCCGTTACGGTGTGCGCAAGCTCCGCCGTGTCGTGGACCTGGTTCGTGGCAAGCGTGTTGACGAAGCATTCGCAATGCTTTCCATTCTCCACACCAAGACCAAGGGCGCCCCGCTCGTCGAGAACGCTCTCAAGTCTGCCGTCGCGAACTACAAGCAGAAGGCCGCCGGTGCGGTCGCTGCCGAAGAGCTCGTGATCAAGACCATCGCTGCCGATGGCGGTACGATCATGAAGCGTATCCACCCGCGTTCCCAGGGCCGTGCTTTCCGTATCGAAAAGCCGCTCTCTCACCTCACCGTCGTCGTCGCCGACAAGGAGAAATAACAATGGGTCACAAGAGTCATCCCAATGGTCTTCGTCTTGGCGTTATCCGCGGTTGGGAATCCAAGTGGTATGCCGAAGACAATTTCGCAGATCTTCTTTATGAAGACATCACCCTCCGTCGCTACTTGATGAAGCGCTTCGAACATGCCTCCCTCTCCAAGGTCGGCATCGAACGCACCGTCAAGAAGGTGAACGTGAACCTCTTTACCGCCCGCCCGGGTATCGTTATCGGTAAGAAGGGCGAAGAACTCGATCGCGTCAAGAGCGAACTCCAGTTCCTCACCGGTAAGGAAATCTTCATCAGCGTGCACGAGATCAAGCGCCCGGAAACGGATGCCAAGCTCGTCGCTGAAAACATCGCGCGTCAGCTCGAAAAGCGTATTTCCTTCCGCCGCGCCATGAAGCGCGCCATCCAGTCCGCTATGCGCCTGGGTGTCGAAGGTATCAAGGTGCAGTGCGGCGGCCGTCTCGGCGGTGCCGAAATTGCCCGCGTCGAGAAGTATGCCGAAGGCCGCGTGCCTCTGCACACTCTCCGTGCTGACATTGACTACGCGACTTCCATTGCTAAGACCGTCTATGGTGCCATCGGTATCAAGGTGTGGATCATGCACGGCGAAAAGATTGGCAAGGACGTCATGAACGACAACAAGAGAGAGAAGTAATATGCTGAGTCCTAAAAGAACATTACATCGTAAGCAGATGAAAGGCCGCATGAAGGGTGTCGCTTCCCGCGGCAATTCCATGGCCTTCGGCGAATTCGGCATTCAGGCTCTTGAAAAGTGCTGGCTGACGGCTCGCCAGATCGAAGCGGCTCGTATCGCTATGACCCGTAAGATCAAGCGTGGCGGTCGCGTGTGGATCCGCGTGTTCCCCGACAAGCCCATCACTCGTCACCCGGCCGAAGCCCGTATGGGTAAGGGTAAGGGCGGCGTCGAATTCTGGGTCGCCGTGATTCTTCCGGGTCGCATCATTTTCGAAATGGGCGGTGTTGAACGTGAACTCGCCATGGAAGCCCTCCATGTCGCTTCGCAGAAGCTCCCCCTCAAGTGCAAAATCATCGAAGAATCGGAGATCTAATGAAGGCACGTGACATTAAAAACGAACTGAGAGCTCTCGACGTGAAGCAGCTCAAGGAAAAGCTGGCTCAGTTGAATCTCGATTTGTTCAATTACCGCATGACTGCGAAGCTCGGTAATTTGGAAAAACCCTCTATGATTCAGGCTGCCCGCAGGGACATCGCCCGTATCAAGACCATCCTCAGCGAAAAGGCCAAGGCATAAGCCGGCAGGAGCAGGAAATGGATAGAAACCTTCGTAAAGTCAAGCAGGGAATTGTCAGTTCTGACAAGATGGACAAGACCATCACGGTTGTGGTTGAAAACCGCAAGCGTCATCCCATGTACAACAAGATCATGACCACCACCAAGAAGCTCAAGGCTCACGACGAAAATAACGAAGCGGGCGAGGGTGACCTGGTGGAAATCATGGAAACTCGTCCTCTTTCCGCAACCAAGCGCTGGCGTCTCGTCCGCGTGGTCGAAAAGAAGAAGTAAACTCCTGGAGTAAGGCGAATTATGATTCAAGAAGAAACCAGACTCGTCGTGGCTGACAACAGTGGAGCCAAGGAAGTCGCCTGCATCCGTGTTTTGGGTGGCACGAACCGTCGCTATGCTAGCATCGGTGATGTCATCAAGGTAGCCGTTAAGGACGCTATCCCCCAGAGCAAGGTGAAGAAGGGTTCCGTGGCCGACGCCGTTGTCGTGCGTACGCGCAAAGAAATCTCCCGTCCGGACGGAACGTTCATTCGTTTCTCGGACAACGCAGTTGTGCTCATCACCAAGGATGGCGAACCGCGTGGAACCCGTATTTTTGGACCGGTGGCTCGTGAGCTCCGCGAAAAGAATTACATGAAGATCATCTCCCTCGCACCTGAGGTTCTCTAATGGCAAACATCAAGAAGAATGATAACGTCAAGGTGATTTCCGGTGCCTTCAAGGGCAAGACCGGCACCGTGATTAGTGTCAAGGCCGGCAAGGTGACCGTCAAGGACGTGAACGTCTGCAAGCGTCACGAGAAGCCGAGCCAGACCAACCAAACTGGCGGCATCATCGAGAAGGAAATGCCCATCGACATTTCCAACGTGATGCTCCTCGAAGGCAACACGCCTGTCCGTACCCGCATCGTTCGCGAGAAGGGCAAGAAGGGCGTTCGTACCAGTGTCAAGACTGGAAAGGCTGTGTAAGGTAAAGAAATGAACCAGATGAAGCAATTTTATCTCGAAAAAGTCGTTCCGGCCTTGCAAGCAAAGTTTGCCTACAAGAACGTGATGGAAATTCCCCGTCTCCAGAAGATCGTGGTGAACATGGGCGTGGGCGCTGCCGCTCAGAATCGCAAGATTCTCGACGAAGCCGCTGAAACCCTCACGGCCATCACCGGTCAGAAGGCAGTCGTCACCACCGCGAAGAAGGCTATCGCCAACTTCCACCTCCGTGAAGGCATCGGCATCGGTGCCAAGGTCACTCTCCACGGCGACATGATGTGGGACTTCCTCTATCGTTTCATCAACATCAACCTCCCGCGTGTCCGTGACTTCCGTGGTCTTGCACGCCGTGGTTTTGATGGAATGGGTAACTTCACCCTCGGTATCAAGGAACAGACGATCTTCGTCGAAATCGATATCGATAAGATTTCTCGTACCTTCGGTATGGACATCTCCTTCGTGACTTCCGCCAAGACGGACGACGAAGGCCGCGCCCTGCTCGAAGAACTTGGACTCCCCTTCAGGAAGTAAGGTAATACCATGGCAAGCAGAAGAATGATTGAAAAATGCAAGCGTACCCCGAAGTATACCGTTCGTGGGTATAACCGTTGCAAGCGTTGCGGTAGGCCGCACGCCTTTATGCGCCGCTTTGGCCTTTGCCGTATTTGCTTCCGCGAAATGGCACTCGCCGGCGAAATCCCCGGTATCACAAAGTCGTCTTGGTAAGGAGAGTATAACTCATGGCAATGACAGATCCTATCGCCGATATGCTCACCCGCGTGCGCAATGCCTGCAAGGCAAAGCTCCCCGTGGTGGACATTCCTGCCAGCAACCTGAAGCGTGAAATTGCACGCGTTCTGCAGGAAAAAGGTTTCATTAAGAAGTTCGTCGTCGTCGATGACGGCAAGCAGGGTATCCTCAAGGTTCTGCTCCGCTACACGAACGGCGTTCCCGCAATCCAGGGCCTCCAGCGCGTCTCTACGCCGGGTCTTCGTCACTACGTTGACGTGGCCAAGCTCCCGCGCGTCCGTAACGGCCTCGGCTATGCGATTATCTCCACATCTAAAGGTGTGATGACTGACCACGAAGCCCGCGAACAGAAGGTGGGTGGCGAAGTTGTCGCAAAGGTCTGGTGAGGTAAAAGATGTCCCGTATCGGAAAAGCTATTATCAATATCCCGGCTGGCGTTAAAGTCGCCGTCAATGGTCAGAACATCAAGGTGGAAGGCCCCAAGGGCAAGCTGGAAACTACTGTTCATGAGCTGATTTCCATCAAGCTCGAAGGCAACCAGCTTTCTTTCTCCCGTCCGAACGATGAAAAGTTCTCCCGCGCTATGCACGGTACCACCCGCGCCCTCGTCGCCAACATGGTCGAAGGCGTTACCAAGGGTTTCGAGAAGACTCTCGAAATCGTCGGTGTGGGCTACCGCGTCGAACAGAAGGGCAAGGACCTGAACCTCGTTCTCGGTTTCTCCCACCCGGTCATTTTCAAGGCACCCGAAGGCGTCGAGCTCAAGGCTGTCGACCCGCTGAAGATTTCCATCTCCGGCATCGACAAGCAGAAGGTCGGCCAGGCTGCTGCAGAAATCCGCAAGTACAGGAAGCCTGAACCGTACAAGGGCAAGGGCATCAAGTACACCGGCGAAATCATCCGCCGTAAGCAAGGTAAGAAGACAGGTAAATAAGGGTAAACTATGACTGCAATTGCTAAGAAAAGAATCCAGTCCAGAATCGCACGCCATGCTCGTGTGCGCAAGACTGTTGTCGGAACTGCAGAATGCCCTCGTTTGGCTGTTCGCCGTTCCTTGTCCCACATGGTCGCCCAGATTATCGATGATGCGAACAACAAGTCTCTCGCTCAGGTCGCAACGACTGCCAAGGAATTCCAGGGCAAGTTCGCCGAAATGACGAAGACGGAACAGGCCAAGCAGCTTGGCCTCCAGATCGCTGAAATCGCGAAGTCCAAGGGCATTGAATCCGTGGTCTTTGACCGCGGCGGTTACATCTATCACGGTCGCGTTCAGGCTCTCGCTGAGGGAGCTCGTGAAGGCGGACTCAAATTCTAGTGAGGTACACTTTGGAACGCGAAGCTCAAGTTTCTGAATTTGAAGACAAGGTTGTACACATCAACCGTTGCGCAAAGACCGTCAAGGGCGGTCGCCGTATGTCCTTCTCCGCTCTCGTTGTCGTCGGCAACAAGAACGGCAAGGTCGGCGTGGGTCTCGGCAAGGCTAAGGAAGTTTCCGAAGCCATCCGCAAGGGTACCGAAGCCGCTCAGCGCAATATCGTCGAAGTCCAGCTCCTCGACGGCACCATCCCGCACGACATCGAAGTGAAGAGCGGTTCTACCCGCATCCTCCTCATGCCGGCTGCTCCGGGTACTGGCGTTATCGCCGGTGCTGCCGCCCGTGCTGTTCTCGAACTCGCCGGTGTGCGCAACATCCTCACCAAGATTCACGGTTCTTCCAACCCGAGCACTGTCGTCAGCGCTTGCCTGGAAGGCCTGATGTCCCAGAAGAACAAGCAGGACTGCGCCAAGCTGCGCGGTTTTGAAGCCTAAGGAGTAATACACCATGAAGAAAGTTCGTATTACTTTGATTAAGGGCACTGTTCGCCGCCTGCCGGTGCACCGTGCCAATGTGAAGGCCCTTGGCCTCCGCAAGATCGGACAGTCTGTTGAACACGTTTTGACCCCCAGCATCCAGGGCATGATCAATGCCGTGGCTGACATGGTGAAGGTCGAGGAGATCTAATAATGGAACTCAATACTCTCAATCCTGGCAAGGCTGCCAAGGGCAAGAGCCGCAAGCGCATCGGTCGCGGTCCGGGTTCCGGTTGGGGCACCACTGCTGGCCGTGGTCAGAAGGGTGCCGGTGCTCGTAAGAGCGCTCAGGCCGGTCGTGTCGCCTTCGAAGGCGGCCAGATGCCGATCCACCGTCGCATCCCGAAGCGTGGTTTCAAGCACGCCGGTGTTGAATTCCAGATCGTCAACCTGAAGAAGCTCGCTGGCGTTAGCGTCACGGACTTCGACGCTCAGGTGATGTTCGACCAGGGTTTCATCAAGGATATTGACAAACCGATCAAGGTCCTCGCTTTTGGAACCATCGACAAGGCAATCAACGTAAAGGTTAACGCTATCAGCGAAGCTGCAAAGTCTGCAATCGAAGCTGCCGGCGGCAAAGTCGAGATCGTCTAATGGAAGCTCTCAAGAAAGCCATAGATGCGTTCGTCAACGCGTTCAAGATAGCCGACCTGCGTAAGAAGATTCTCTTCACGCTCGCCGTGCTCATCATTTACCGCGTGGGCGCACACATCACAATCCCCGGAGTAAACGCTGCCGTGCTGGCAGAATACTTCAAGAACTCGAACAACCTGTTCGGCCTGTACGACTCCTTCACGGGCGGTGCGTTTGCGAAAGCGACCGTGTTCGCCCTGGGTATCATGCCCTACATTAGCGCGAGCATCATCATCCAGTTGATGGGCTCCGTTATCCCGGGCATCCAGATGCTCCAGAAGGAAGGTCAGGAAGGCCGCGCCAAGTTGAACCAGTACACCCGCTACTTTACGGTGGCTCTCGCCGCCTTGCAGGGCTGGGGCATTTCTGTGTGGCTTTCCTCCCTCAAGGTGTCCGTTTCCGGTGTCCAGGTTTCTGCCCTCGCAGACGACTTCGCCACCGGTGCCGGTAACATCGGTTTCCGCTTACTTGCTACCCTGACCTTCACCGCAGGAACCATCTTCGTGATGTACCTGGGCGAACAGATTACTTCGCACGGTGTGGGCAACGGTATTTCTCTTATCATCTTCGCCGGTATCGTCGGGGGCCTTCCGCGGGCCTTCCTCGCCCAATGGGAAATGTTCAAGGAAGATATCCAGCCGCTCGCTAGCGAAATCATCATTCTCGCTATCGTGGTCGTGATTATCGGATTTATCGTTTTCGTAGAGCAGGCGAACCGTCGCATTCCACTCCAAAGTCCTCGCAGGACTGTCGGCAACAAGGTCATGGGTGGCCAGTCCAGCTATTTGCCCTTCAAGGTGAATACCGCTGGCGTGATCCCCGTGATTTTCGCAAGCTGCATCATGTTCATTCCGGCCATGATCGCTTCCTGGTTCCCGAACGTCTCTGCGATGCAGTCGTTCGCCATCGCGTTCGTCCCGGGTCACCTGTCCTACAGCGTGATCGACGCGCTCCTTATCATATTCTTCACCTTCTTCTACACGGCAATCCAGTACAACCCTAACGACATTGCCGAAAACCTGAAGAAGTCTGGGGGATTCATTCCGGGAGTTCGTCCGGGCAAGCAGACGGCCGAATATATTGACCACGTTTTAACCCGAATTTCTCTTCCCGGGTCGCTTTACCTCGCTTTTATTAGCGTTGCGCCCTGGTATCTGAAAGACGCCTTCGATATGAGTTTCTATATTGGGGGCACCTCGGTACTTATCGTGGTCGGTGTGGCGCTGGATACGCTTCGTCAACTCGAAGCCCAGTTGCATACCAAGAATTATGAAGGTTTCTTGAAGCATGGCCGCATTCGCGGCAGGATGGCATCTTAGTGGCTAAAGAAGAAGGCATTCAAGTAGAAGGCGTTGTGTTGGAAGCCCTCCCCAACGCATTCTTCCGTGTCCAACTCGGAAATGGTCACGAGATCCTCGCACATGTTTCAGGAAAGATGCGTCGGCATTTCATCCGAATTTTGCCGGACGATAAAGTGTTGGTAGAAATTTCTCCCTACGACCTCAATCGTGGAAGAATCACTTACCGTTACAAGTAATAGGTATTTTCAAAGAAGGTCAAACCTATGAAAATCAAAGCCTCCATCAAACCCAGATGTGAAAACTGCAAGATCATCCGTCGCAAGGGTGTATTGCGCATCATCTGTTCGAAGAACCCCCGTCACAAGCAGAAGCAGGGATAAGGAGATCGTATGGCACGTATAGCTGGTGTCGATTTGCCGAAAAACAAGACCGTCGAGTACGGCCTCACGGCAATCTATGGTGTCGGTCTGTTCACCGCAAACAAGGTCTGTGCTCAGCTGGGCATCGACAAGAACAAGAAGTGCGATGACCTCACCGAAGAAGAACAAGGTAAGATTCGTCATCTTCTCGAAGACGAATACTCCGTGGAAGGTCAGCTCCGCGCGGAAGTTACCCTGAACATCAAGCGTCTCTTGGATATCGGTTGCTACCGTGGTATCCGCCACCGCAAGGGCCTGCCGGTCCGCGGTCAGCGTTCCCGTACCAACGCCCGTACCCGCAAGGGCCCCAAGAAGACTGTGGCTAACAAGAAGAAGTAAGGAGATTCGTCGTGGCTGAAGAAGAAATCAAGGAAACCGCTGCCGCTGCTGAAGCTCCGGCCGCAGCCGCTACTGAAGAAGTTAAGGTCAAGAAGGGCAAGAAGCGTATTGACATCCAGGGCATCGCCTGCGTCAACGCCACCTTCAACAACACAATCGTCTCTATCACCGACGCTCGTGGCAACGTCGTCGCTTGGGGTTCCCCCGGTAACTCCGGCTTCAAGGGCTCCCGCAAGAGCACTCCGTTTGCCGCCCAGCTCGCTGCCGAAACTGCCGCCCACAAGGCTTTCGACCTCGGCATGCGCAAGGTGGATGTCCGCGTGAAGGGTGCCGGTGGTGGCCGTGAGTCCGCCGTCCGCGCTCTCAAGAATGCGGGCCTCGAAGTTCTCTCCATTCGAGACGTGACGGGTATTCCGCACAACGGTTGCCGTCCTAAAAAGAAGAGAAGGGTCTAATCCAAAGAGGTATCGCCTATGATGTGGAAATCACTTCAGATGCCGCGTAGCTTCCAGAAGGTGGAATCTAGCGAAGACGGTCGCAAGGCCAAGTTTGTTGTCGAGGCTCTCGAAAGGGGCTGGGGCATCACGCTCGGTAACGCTCTCCGCCGTGTGCTTCTTTCCTCCCTGCAGGGTGCGGCAATCGTCTCCGTGAAAATCGAAGGCGTTGAAAAGGAAATGTCTACGATTCCGGGTGTCAAGGAAGATGTCACGGATATCATCCTGAACTTGAAGAGCATCCGCGTGAAGCTCCTTTCCGACCATGACGAAACACTGCACCTGGATATGTCCGGTGACGGCGAAGTCACGGCCAAGGACTTCATGGACAATCCGAACGTGGTCATCCTGACCCCGGATGTCCATATCGCGACATTGAACGGGAACGCTTCGCTCTCCATGGATGTGAAGATCTCCTGTGGCCGCGGTTTTGTCCGTGCCGACGAATTGAAGGACAAGGACGCTCCGATCGGCGTTATCGCCACGGACGCTAACTTCAACCCGGTGCAGCAGGTCGCGATGCACATCAGCGATACCCGCGTTGGACAGCGTACCGATTTCAACCGCCTGGAACTCGAAATCACGACTGACGGCTCCATTGATCCCGAAGACGCCCTCGCATACGCTGCGAAGCTCCTCGTCGATCACCTGGAAATCTTCATCAACTTCGAAGGCGACCTCGAGAGCCCCGAAGAAATCGAGATGGACGAAGAACGCCAGCGTATTGCGACGCTCCTGCGCACCCGCGTGGAAGAACTCGAACTCTCCGTTCGTTCCAGCAACTGCCTGCGTATGGCCAACATCCATACCGTCGGCGAACTTGTGCGCAACAAGGAAAACGATATGCTCAAATACAAGAACTTCGGAAGGAAGTCCTTGGTGGAACTTAACGAGGTATTGACCTCCATGGGCCTTTCTTTTGGCATGGACGTCGATGACTACTTGAAGGATTAACAATGAGACACGGTGTAAAGAACAAGAAACTGGGCGTGAACGCCCAACACAAGCGTGCCATCCTCCGCGCCCTTGCTACCTCCATTATCGGTAAGGGTATGGAAGCCGAACAGTCTGCCCGCTACGTGCGCACTACGCTCCACAAGGCAAAGATTGTCCGCTCCAACGTGGACCGCATGATTACCTACGCGAAGAAGGGCGACCTTTCTGCCCGTCGCGAAGCTGCCCGCTTCATCACGAGCCCGAAGGTGCTGCAGGACCTGTTTGCTACCATCGGCCCGCGCTACGCGACCCGCAACGGTGGCTACACTCGCATCATCAAGCTCGGCCCGAACCGCGCTGGTGACGCTGCCGAAATGGCCCTCATCGGCCTCGTCGAAGACGAGATCGTCGTGAAGGAAAAGAAGGCTGCTGAACCCGCCAAGTCCGATGCCGTGAGCATGGTCGAAGGCGAAGGCAAGGCTTCCAACTAAGGCACAGCGCTTTTGCGAAAAAGGTCCGGCGTAAAAGCCGGACCTTTTTCGTATAGAAAAATGACACGGGAATGACTCTGTAGGCACGCTTTTTTTGTATTTTTGTAGAACGTCTATTTTATTGCTGGTTAATGAATTATGTCTAGGTTCGCGACATTTATCCTGTTCCTGTCTGCTTTTTGCGCCCTCTCGTTTTCGGCGACGCTCCCGAGCGGTGTTACCGGCGTGACCCAGCAGGGAATCCAGCCCAGGAGCAGCGTGACGCTTGCTCCCGCGTATTCGGAAGTCACCGTCGATTCCACGTACAAGCTGGGGCCGGGCGACTTTCTCGATATCGGGCTCGAGAACAACTACCTGACGGTGCAGATTTACCCGGACGGCTATGTCGCAATCGAGGAATGCGGTTCCGTGAAGGTGGCGGGCAAGACCCTCGCCGAGGCCCGCGAACTTATCCTCGACCTTGCATCGAAGCGCTACAAGCGCGAGTACTGCTACGTGCAGCTTTCGGCCCTCAAGCGGTTCCGCGCGAGCATCATGGGCGCGGTGGTGCACGTGGGCCAGCACCCGGTGGACCCGCAGACGCGCCTCAGCTACTTTATCCGGCAGGCGGGCGGTCCGCTCCCGACCGCGAACCTGGAAGACATTACCCTTATTAGGAACGACGATACGCTGCATATCGACTTCAACGCGATATCGACTAAGGGCGATTTCGCGAGTGACCCGATTATAGAGCAGGGTGACCGGATATTCGTGCCCTACCAGGTGATGGGCGAGAACGTCGCGCTCCTGTTCCCGGGATACCGCACGAGCGTGCCCTACAAGGAAGGGCGCACCATCCAGGAATACTTCGAGCTTTCGGGCGCCGGCCGCCTCCACAACTACGGCTACAAGGCCGTGTGCGTGCGCGAACCGGGTAGCGACCCGCGCTGGATTCCCATAACCGAGATGAGCAAGACCACGGTGCAGGCCAACACGGAACTCGAGTTTACCGTGAAGGAGATGCTCGTTTACGTGGGCGGCGCCGTTGCCCGCATTGGGCAGGTGGAATACAACCCGAGCTGGCACGCCATCGACTACATCGCCGCGGCGGGCCTCAACACGATTTCGGGTACGTGGAGCCAGGTGAAGGTGTGGCGCGGCAACAAGCCCGACCCGCTGAAGCTGAGCGTTACCGAGGACCCGATTCTCCCCGGCGACTACATCGAGATTCCCAAGAGCCGCTACGAGGCGTTCAAGGACTTTACGCTGTTCCTCGCCTCGCTCCTCACGGTCGTGTCATCGGCCTTCATCATCTACGCCAGTTACAACAAACAGTAGCGCACTATGAAACAAGAGAGTTCAGGATTTATCGAAGTCTGCCTCAGGCTCATCAACAGCAACCTGCGGCACTTTTGGCTGTGCGCCTCTATCGTGATTATACCTACGCTCGCGGTGTTCGCCCTCGTGATGTGGGTAATCGAGCCCACGTACCGTTCCAAGGCGATTGTCACTCCCCCCTCGGCATCGAAGACGAGCCTCCAGGGTCTGGGCAGCCTTCTGGGCGGGGCTTCGGGCGGCCTCAGTTCGCTTCTCGGTTTTTCGTTCAGCGATAACGACGCGAACGCCGTGTGGACTATCCTCAACTCGTGGGAACTCCACAACATGGTCATCGACAAGTTCAACCTTGCCGAGCACTACGAGTTCGACGGCAACTTCCATGCCGACCTGCTGAAGGAGTTCCGCAAGAACTTCAGCCTCGACTGCAACAAGGAAAGCATGTTCGAGGTCGCCATCGAGGACAAGGACTACAAGCTTGCCGCCGCCATGGTGCAGTTCATGCTCGACAAGGCGGATTCCGCGTTCAACGCGTTCAAGACGGCGCAGGCGAAGCAGTCGAGGGAATACATGCAGTCGCGCCTGGATTCGTGCGAGCATGCGCTCGACTCGCTGTTGCAGGGCTTTACCAAGTTCCAGGTGGAACACGACTTCTACGACCCGGAAATCCAGCTGGAATCGACCATCAAGTATTTGGGTGAACTGCAGAGCAGGCGCGAGGAACTCTCGATTGAACTTGCGTTCGAGAAGGCGGACCGCGGCGAAGGCAGCAAGCGCTACGACGAACTTTCCAAGCGCTACAAGAGCGTGAACTCCGCGTTGAACGGCGCCCTCAACGGCAAGCAGAAGAACGTGGGCGTGGTGTCGCTCAAGAAGTCTCCCGAACTGACGGCCGAGTACATGCAGTGGAAGGCGCAGATAAAGATTCAGGAAGCGCTCTACAAGATTCTGCGCCAGCAGAGCGAGGAACTCCGCATGGAGGAATCCAAGATGCTCACTAACCTGCACGTGCTGGAAGCTCCCTGGGAAAACGACAAGAAGGTCGCCCCCCTGCGCGGTGTGACCCTCATCTTTACCGTGTTCGTCACGTTCCTCATCGCGACGATTGTTGCGAACACGCTCGACTACCTCAAGGAAGAGGAGGCGCGCGGTTCATCGGTCGCCGAGCAGTGGAAGGCGTTCAAGGGGTTCTTCAGAAAACAGAAGGCATAGCCTATGTTTCACTGGATGGCTGTTTATCCGGTAACGTGCGCGCTCCTTCTGGTAGTGCTCTTTTGCCTGTTGCAGTCGTGGCTCCTGAAGAAGGACTTCTTTAGTCCGGTGACGGTTTATTGTTTTTCGCAGTGCATAACGCTTGCGATTGCCTACCTGCAGATAGATGCGTTCATGTCGGATTTCAAGCCGCTCACCTGGATGGTGTGGATACTCGGGCTTGTCGCCTTCTGTTCGGGCTGCTATGTCGCGAAGCTTTCGGCGAAGGCGCGCTCTCTCCCGGTGCGCGTCGTGGAGGCGACTCCCCCGCAGGGCTACAACTGGCGGCTCCACCTGGTAATTTCGTTTTTCCTGTTTGCTTTGTTCCTTGTGGGCGTGGTAAAGATTATCGCGGTCGCGGGGAACCTCATCATATTCACCGAGAATCCGGGCCGCTGGATGAGCAAGGACGTGAGCTACGGGTACTTTCCGCTGCTGTTCAGTAGCGGGCCCCTGTGCGTGCTCATGTTCGGGGTTGCCGCGTTCAAGAAATTCAACGGTGTGGTTTGGGTGAGGCGCGTCTCGTTCGTGATGGTGTTCGTGGTGATTGTCGTGAACCTGCTTGCCTACCCGAACCGCACGGCGCTCTTTTTCAACCTGGGATTCTTGATGATACTCATCAACTATCTCTACAAGCGCATATCGCCGCTCATTATCCTTATCGCGATGGCGGTTGCCATCCTGAGCTTTGTCGCCATCAGTAACCTGCGTAACCAGTACGGCACCAAGGGGGTCGAGGACAAGGCGCTCGAGGTGCTGGTGGTGCTCCCGTACAAGTACGTGGCCAACAACTACTGGAACATGGACTACGCGATAAACCCGCCCAACGACGACGAGTACCACCCGCATACCTACGGGCTCGATTTTTTGAGCGGGTTCCTCGAGTTTTTCCGCATCCCGGGGAGTTTCAGGAATTCGTTCGGCTGGGACGACGCGTTCAACGAGAGCATCCAGAAGGAGTACGGGTTCAACACCGTGAACTACCTGTGGGATGTCTACAAGGATTTCCACCTGCTGGGAGTGCTGTTCTTCCCGTTCCTGTGCGGCATAGGCCTTACGGTTCTGCACCTGAAGCTGTGCAGGCCGTTTACGCCGAGGCAGGTGATGTTCCACGTGTTCTTTATCTACTTCGTGGGCTGGTGGTTCTTTACCTCGGGCTACAAGCAGAGCATCTACTGCATGTGGGGTGTGGCGATATACCTAGTGACCACGATATGCTCTAGGCCCGCGGAACTTTCGCAGGAAGGCGTCGAGCCTGCGGGCCAGTCGCCTGCAGGACTTGCAGACGCGACTTTCAAAAACGGGGATGCGCGGGAATGTGCCCCGGAGTGCCTACCAGCGGATGCGCCGCTTGAGGGTGAAGTAGAATGCGAGCGCGACGGTAAGGAAGACGTCGCCCGCTAGGGTGAGCGCGGGGATGCATTCGGGCGCGAACATGCCCGACCCGTAGTAGCACACGCCGATATTGAAAATGCCTCCGAGGGCTATGAGCGTGCAGTAGAGCGCCATGCGGCGTTCCTTGAGCAGGGTGGATATCATGTTCATGCGGATGGCCTGCAGTATGAGCGAGCAGGTGAGTATGCGGAGGCAAAGCGAACTCGTGTATAGCACGTCGCTTGTCCAGGGCGCTGCAAAGAAGATTATCTTGAGCGTCCATTCGGGGAACACCGAGAACGGCGTGCTTACCGCGGCTATAAAGAGGGTGAATATCCCGATGTCGCGCAGGTGGAGCGTGCGGCTGTCGGTCTGGTGGAGCGATATGAGGCTCGACGATATGAAGTGCACCATGAGCCCCGATGCCAGTATTATTAGTTTATGTGCAAAGTTGTACGAGCCGAGGAATTCGGGAGTGGCGGCATGCGATGCGGTGTATAGCCCCACCGGCAGGTAGGCGAAGCTTGCGATGCTCGCGATGGCGTAGGGGACCGCGGATTTGAACATGAGGGCGAAGAACCTGCGCGCGTGCCTGCCGATAGAAAGGACCGCCGGGGTGAACGCCTGCCGCACGCCGAACCCGAACGCGGGCAGTGCCGCGAGCACCATCGAAAGCGCGATGGGCGCGATGGAATCGAAGCGGAGCACGCAGAGTGCGATGCCCATGATGGCGGTGTACGATACGGTGTGGAGTATTTTCGAGATGAGCAGTTTTTTCCAGAAGTTCCCGCAGATGAAGTACCAGTCGAAGAACGCGTGCTGGAACAGTAGCCCGAAGGCGAGAATGAGTTCGCCCCAGAAGGCGGGGTGGTCGTGGCGGGCGACAATCGCGAAGATGACCATCGCGCTGGCGGCGATAGCCGTGGTGAGGAGCCTCAGCTGCAGCACGTTCCTGAACAGCCTGCCCTCGGTGGCCCTTTTCCCGAAATAGGCGAGAATGAGCGTGGCCATGCCGAAATCGGCGAGCGCGCAGAATATGGTGTAATCGCTTTGTAAGATTCCGAAATATCCGAAGTTGACAATTCCGAGGTTATTTGCGATAATATTCTGTACAAGGACGGAAACGCCTTGTATGAGTATGTTCACCAAGGAAATGAAAACGCCGATCTTTATGTTCTTGAATACTTGCAACGAGGGATAAAATAGATGTTTTGCTCGCAAATGTTTTGGACTTTTTCTAATTTTGGGTGCGGAAACGCGAAAGTGGCGGAATTGGCAGACGCGCCAGACTTAGGATCTGGTACTTCGGTGTGAGGGTTCGACTCCCTCCTTTCGCAGAGAATTTCAAATTAAACCGCATATCGGAGTCCATAATGTCCGTTGAAATCAAAGAAACAAGCGCAACCGTGCGCACCCTCGAAGTCGCAATCCCGCAGGCGGATCTCGATGCCCCCTTCGAAAAGAAGCTTTCCCAGTACAAGAAGCAGGTGGCCCTGAAGGGTTTCCGCCAGGGCATGGTCCCGAAGGCGATGATCCTGAAGCAGTTCGGTGACGCCATCCGTCACGAGGCCGTGAACGAGACCGTCGACAAGGTTGTGGGCGAGGCGCTCAAGAACGCGAACATTATCCCGGTCGGCCAGCTCAAGGTCACCAAGTTCGAAGACAACAAGGAAGCCGGCGTCGCACTGACCCTCGAAGTCGAAATTGACCCCGAAATCGACATCAAGGGCTACGACAACACGGGCATTACCGTTCCCGATACCGCCGTGCACGAAGAGGAAGTCCAGGAAGAATTTGACCGCCTGGTGAAGATGTGGAGCAAGGACGAGCACGTCGACCGCGCCGCGGGCAAGGGCGATGTCGTCGTGGGCAACTACATCGAGGTCGTTATCGACGGCGAAAAGCAGGAACTCCCCGAAAACAAGGAATTCCGCAGCCTGCTCGGCGAATCCGCCTCTCCGGGATTCGACGAGGGCCTCATGGGCGTCAAGGCGGGCGACAAGAAGGAAATCAACTTCAAGTACCCCGATGACCACAAGGACGAACGCTACCGCGGCAAGACCGCCCAGTTCAACGTGGAAATCACCGACGTGCGCGAAATCGTGCCGCCGACCTTCGACGAGGAATTCTGCAAGCAGGTGGGCGTCAAGGACATCGACGAACTGAAGGCCAACCTCGCCGAGAGCCTCGCCAACCAGAAGCAGGATGCCGCCAAGACGAAGGCCGTGAACGAGGCTATCGACAAGCTTATCGAGCAGAACCCGTTCGAGGTGCCGAACGCCCGCGTGCTCGACCTCATCAGGTGGTCGCTCAACCGCAACGTGCAGGACGAGAAGGACGCCGTTGAGCCGACCGAAGAACAGGTGAAGACGCTTTCTCCCGAGGCTATCCGCGAAATCAAGAAGCACCGCATTCTCGACTTCGTCGCCACGAAGGAAAAGCTCAAGGCGAGCCAGGCCAAGGTGGACGAACGCCTCCAGCAGATGGCGAATGCCTACCATATCGGCTTCGAAGATTTGAAGAACCATTTCCGCCAGAGCGGCAGAATCAACCAGCTGCGTGACGAACTCCGTGTCCAGATGGCTGCGGACTTCATCGTGGGCATCCGCCCCGCCGCCGAAGAAACCAAGTAAAAGAGGTTAGTTAATGATCATTCCTACCGTCATTGAGACCACCGGGCGTGGTGAACGCGCCTACGACATCTACTCCCGCCTCCTCAAGGAGCGCATCATCTTCTTGGGTACGCCCATCAACGATGAAGTGGCGAACAACGTCATGGCGCAGCTGATTTTCCTTGAGTACGAGAACCCGGAGAAGGATATCACGCTGTATATCAACAGCCCGGGTGGTTACGTGTCGGCAGGACTTGCCATTTACGATACCATGCAGCATGTTCGCCCGAATATCGCGACCATCTGCATCGGAAGCTGTGCCTCGATGGCCGCCGTGCTCCTTGCCGCGGGTACCAAGGGCAAGCGCTATGCGCTCCCGCATTCCCGCATCATGCTGCACCAGCCGTCGGGCGCCGCTACCGGCCAATCTACCGATATCCAGATTACCGCGAAGGAAATCGTCCGCACCAAGGATACCCTCACCGAGATCGTGGCGAAGCATACGGGCAAGTCTATCGACGAAGTCCGCGCGAAGACCGACCGCGACTTTTACATGGGGCCCGAGGAAGCGAAGTCCTTCGGCGTTATCGACGAAATTTTTATTCCGCGTAAAGAGGGAGTGTAGCGCTCATGTACCGTAGCGGGAAAAACCATCCGACCGTGACATGCAGTTTCTGCGGCAAGCCCGCGGAACGTGTCGAGAAGATGATTACTGGCGCAGGTGTCCAGATTTGTAGTGACTGCGTGGCGATGTGCCACCGCATTATCGAAGAGGACAAGTCCCGCTCGATGCAGGAGAGGGCCAAGGCGGATGCTGCCGTGCAGAAGCCGCTCCCGCTCCCGACCGAAATCAAGGCGCACCTGGACGAGTTTGTGATTGGCCAGGACCAGGCGAAGATTGCGCTCTCCGTTGCCGTCTACAACCACTACAAGCGCTTGCGTTACAAGCAGGCCCACCCGAACGGCGATACCGTGGAGGTGGAAAAGTCCAACCTGCTTCTGGTGGGCCCCACCGGTAGCGGAAAGACGCTCCTCGCGCAGACCATGGCGCGCTTTCTGGACGTGCCCTTTACCATTGCCGACGCCACGGTGCTTACCGAGGCGGGCTACGTGGGCGAGGACGTGGACAGCATCATCGTGCGCCTGTTGCAGGCTGCCGACTACGATGTGGCCCGCGCCGAGCGTGGCATCATCTTTATCGACGAAATCGACAAGATTGCGCGCAAGACCGCGAACCCTTCCATCACGCGTGACGTGAGTGGCGAAGGCGTGCAGCAGGGCCTCCTGAAGCTCCTGGAAGGTACCGTTGCCGCAGTGCCGCCGAAGGGTGGCCGCAAACACCCCGAACAGCCGCTGGTGCAGGTGAATACCAAGAACATCCTGTTCATTTGCGGTGGCGCCTTCGAGACGCTCGACAAGATTATCGCCCAGCGCGTGAACAAGGGCGGCATGGGTTTCGGCGCCGACATCCGCAGCGAGAAGGACAACACGCTGAGCGAGCTGTTCCAGCAGCTGGAACCCGACGACCTTATCCGTTTCGGGCTCATTCCCGAAATCGTGGGCCGCTTGCCGATTGCGGTCGCGCTCGAGGAACTCGACGAGTCTGCATTGCTCAACATCTTGACGCAGCCGAAAAACGCGCTCGTGAAGCAGTTCAAGAGCCTGTTCGAGATGGACGGTATCGAACTCTCGTTTACCGACGACGCCCTCAAGGAAATCGTGCACGAGACGATGAGCCGCAAGACCGGTGCCCGCGGGCTCCGCTCCGTCATGGAACGCACCCTGCAGAAGGCGATGTTCTTGATGCCCGGTTCCGACGTGAAGAAGCTCGTGGTGACCGCCGATACGGTGAAGAAGGGACTTGCCGTCGCTTCCGAGGAAGCTTCTCCCGAGGACAATTCCGTGGAGTTCGGCGGGGTTGCCGACCTTTCGGAATCCGAGTTCGTGAAGGATTCCCCGCGCCGTGGCCGCAAGAAGGCTTCGTAGGCCTTGCTGAAAAAATGTTCTAGCGGTTGCCGCGGGAATTGCGGCAGCCGCCTTTTGTTTCTTTAAGATACTATCTTTGCAGTGTATGAACTTTGATTTTTCGAAAACGTATCCGCTGCTCCCGCTCAGGGATGCCGTGGTGTTCCCGCACACGACCCGCCGCATTCTGGTGGGCCGCGACATGTCTTTACGCGCGCTTGAATTTGCCGAAAGCCACAATAATGAAATAGTCCTCGTTGCACAGAAGGACGTGACCGTTGAAGAAATCCAGAACCCGATGCTCGACCTGTATTCGGTGGGCGTGATTGCGCATGTGAGTAACGTGATGCCGTTCCCGAACGGCTGCGTGAAGGTGGTGCTCGAGGGCGAGGAGGTTGTGGACCTGCGCTCCATCATGATGAACGACGGTTTTTTGAACGTGACGGTTTCCCCGCGTAAGATGCGCATCGGTGCCAAGGACAAGACCTCCCTTTTTGACGAGGTGCTCACGCGCTTCCGCGACTACGCGACAAAGAGGAACATCGCCGAGGGCATGGTCGATGCGTTCTTCGGCATGGAAAACCAGCTGGACGCCTATTACGGTATGATTCCGTTCTTGCAGGTGTCGCTTGCCGAGAAGCAGAGCTTTCTGGAGATAGCGACGCTCGACGAGATGTCGGCGAAGCTGCTTGCGCTGATGGACGTTTCCGAGGACAACGAGAACGTGCTCGTGCGCGTGCAGCAGAGCGTGCGCCAGAAGATGGCGCAACAGCAGAAGGAATGGTTTATCTCCGAACAGATCCGCCAGCTGCAGGACGAGCTGGACGGTGATGGCGAAGGGGCCTCGGAACCCGAACAGCTCTTGAAGAAAATCAGGGCGAAGAACTTTACCCCGGCAATCGTGGAAAAGCTCGAGGACGAGATTAGCCGCATGAAGCTCATGCAGCCGACCTCGCCGGAATATGCGGTGAGCCGCAACTACCTCGACTGGTTTTTGAACCTGCCCTACGGCGTGTACACCGACACCGTCCTCAACATGAAGAAGGTGAAGAGCGAGCTCGACTCCAAGCACTTCGGGCTCGACAAGGTGAAGGAACGCATCATGGAATACGTCGCGGTGCTGAAACTCACCGGGACCGAACGCCGTTCCCCGATTTTGTGCCTTGTGGGGCCTCCCGGCGTGGGCAAGACGACCCTCGTGGAATCGATTGCGAACGCGATGCAGCGTAACTTTGTGCGTATTACGCTCGGTGGCGTGCGCGACGAGGCTGAAATACGCGGGCATCGCCGTACCTACATCGGAGCGATGCCGGGCCGCTTTATCCATGCGCTGCGCCGTGCCAAGTGCATGAACCCGATTATTCTGCTCGACGAAATCGACAAGATGGCGAGCGACTTCCGTGGCGACCCCGCGAGCGCGATGCTCGAGGTGCTTGACCCGGAACAGAACCATGACTTTACCGATCACTTCATGGAGGTGGGCCTCGACCTGAGCCGTGTGCTGTTTATCGCGACGGCGAACAGCGAGAGCGAAATCCCCGAGGCGCTGCGCGACAGGCTCGAGATTGTGCGCCTGCCCGGCTACTACCCGCACGAGAAACTGCAGATTGCGAGCAAGTACCTGGTGCCGCGCATTTGCGAACGCACCGGCGTAAAACTCGGCGAGCAGGTTTCGTTTGACGATGCGATTATCAACCAGGTGATGCGCGGCTGGACCCGCGAGGCGGGCGTGCGCGAACTGGAACGCACCCTCGAGAGTGCGGTGCGCCACCGTGCAAAAGAAATCGTGATGGGCAAGAAGATTAAGCCCGCCGTTACCGAGAAGCAGTTGCAGGAATACCTCGGCGCCCCGAGATTCCTCGACAGCCAGCTGCCCGAACCGGGCCGCCCCGGCGTGGTTACAGGCCTTGCCTGGACGAGCGTGGGCGGCGAGATTCTCCCCATCGAATGCATGCTCCTGAGCGGCAAGGGCCAGATTATAATGACCGGAAAGCTCGGCGACGTGATGAAGGAATCCGCCCAGATTGCGGTGAGCCTGGTGCGCGAACGCCTGCACTGTTTTGGCATCGACCCCGCGATTGTCAAGAAGACGGACATCCACATCCACGTGCCCGAAGGCGCCGTGCCGAAGGATGGCCCCTCTGCGGGTATCGCCCTCACGCTTTGCCTGCTTTCTGCGTTTACCAGGATTCCTGTGCCGCCTGACGTCGCGTTTACCGGCGAGGTGAGCCTCACGGGCGCATGCCTTGCGATTGGCGGGCTCAACGAGAAGGCGCTTGCCGCGCTCCAGGCCGGCGTGAAGACGCTCCGCCTGCCTGCGCAGAACAAGAAGGACGTGGACGAACTTCCGGCACCCGCGAAGAAGGGCCTCAAGATCTACACGCACAAGCACATTGACGAAATCGTGAAGATTCTGTTCGTGCAGAAGAAGGCGAAGAAGTAGGTAGCCTGAGTGTCACCCTGGAGCGCGAAGCGCGATAGGTACATTTATTGTCCCCGGTGCGTTCCGGGGATTTTTTGTATTTTGATAGCCGATGGATAAGAATAAACGATTGTATGATTTAGATAAAGGGAAAGTCACTGTCTGCATGATTGTGGATATGGTTATTTTCCTTGTGCCTGTAATCATCTTTGCCGTGGTATGGGGTATTCTTGAAGCGCAATACTTGGCTATAGAAGATAAAAGTTCAGTCGATCTCGGTCCGCATTTTTTTGCGGCGGGAGTCTTGTTCCTTTTTGTACCGATATCCTTGGGCGCACCGTTGACGCTGCTATATAGAAAACTTTGGAAGCAACCGATTAGTTTCAGAAAGTTGTTTATGATTGTATTGGTTCCTTTCTTGCCGGGATTTATTCTCTTTTTGGTGTTGTTGGTATTTTTGCCGGTTTTTGGACTTTTTCCATTTTCGGTTTTCTTTGCATTTTTCTTGATTTCTTTATTAGCAATATTGCGGTCCGAGAAAGAGAAGTTCCTGGAATAGAAATGCTTTTCTTGTCAGATGATGGCCCGTTTCGTTTTATATATTTGAGCGTTGGAAAATTAGAGGCGTAAAATGGAATTCACTCTCGAAGAAATGCGTGAACACCTTGCTACTCTCGAGGCAAGGATTGCGGAAGCCTGCAAGATTGCGGGCCGTAGCCGCGAATCGGTAAAACTCGTTTGGGTGAGCAAGTTCCACCCGGCAGAAGCCGTGGAAAATGCAATCAGCCTGGGTGCGACCGACTTTGGCGAGAACCGCGTGCAAGAAGCCGAACTCAAGTTCTCTGCGCCGCGCATGGCGAAGGACGGGAGCCGCGTGCGTTGCCACGTGATTGGCCCCGTGCAGAGCAACAAGCTCAAGAAGGCGGCGATTGTGGCCGACTGCATCCATTCCATCGCGAGCATCGAGGCGGTGGAAAAACTGGAACGCGTCTGCGCGGCACTCCCCGGAGAGAACGGCGGAAGCGGCGAGCAGGGCAAGATTCTCGATATCCTTTTCCAGGTGAATGCTGGCGAAGAAGAAACGAAGAGCGGGCTCGACGTGCACGAGGCCGAAGCATTCCTGAACGAC
This sequence comes from Fibrobacter sp. UWCM, assembly GCF_900129735.1. Lineage (NCBI taxonomy): Bacteria > Pseudomonadati > Fibrobacterota > Fibrobacteria > Fibrobacterales > Fibrobacteraceae > Fibrobacter > Fibrobacter sp. UWCM. Next base: position 25,010 of record NZ_FQWR01000026.1, read on the forward strand.
CTTGCCGCAAAGGCGGGCGCCGCTTCCGACGGCAAGAGCGAAAACTTCCCGCATTTGCGTTTCCGCGGGCTCATGACCATCGGCAAGAACACGGGTGTCGCCGAGGATTCCCGCGAGTGCTTCGCGTTCCTCCGCGGATTGCGCGACAAGTTCTTGGCACGTGGTGGCGTGTTCGCGAACTTCGACCAGCTTTCGATGGGCATGACTGGCGACCTGGAAGTCGCGATTGAAGAAGGCTCCACGATGATTCGCGTGGGCACGGCCCTCTTCGGCGAACGCGACTACAGCAAACCGGTGTAGCGTTTTTCCCCGCAGAAACTTCTCATGAATTCCGCGCTCCTTGCCGCCATATTCATTGCAATATTCCTGCTGCTCGTATTGACGCGGCGGAAGGGCGGGCATCGCGGGGATTCACGGCAAGGTCGGCCCGGCCGGCGCGCTTCCGGCAAGTCGCCCGCAGGTAACGGATTCGACGGCGCGGGCTACTGGAATGCGCGCGACGTGCAGTTCCGGCAGGAGGACCGCCCTCCGGTCGATGCGCGCAAGGCCCGTGGGCTCGAGGCCGCCCTGGCCGATGACGTTCACGGAAAGTTCGGCGAGGCGGCCACGTCGGCGCTCGTAGCGCGGGCGGCTTCCGGTGACAGGCGAAAGCATTTCATATTGCAGAACGTTTTTATCCCGACGCATTCGGGTTATACCGAAATCGATACGGTGCTGTTGCACGTTACGGGCATCTATGTTTTTGAAACGAAGAACATCTCCGGCGAAATCGAGGGCGACCTCGATGTGGAACGCTGGAACCAGGAATTGGGCCCGCGGGTGCATCACACGCTGTATAACCCCATCCGGCAGAACACGGGCCACATGGGGGCGCTTCTCCGGCAGTTGAAAGTTCGTCTCGAGAGCGCGAGCATATATTCCTTCGTGGTGTTCAGCGACAGGTGTACGCTCAGGAACGTGCCTGCCAGTGGCAAGTTTGGCAACAACGGGAATGGTTGGCGGGTGCTTCACCTGTGCGAACTGCGCGAATCGCTCGAGCATGCATTCAGTTCGCGCCCGCAGGTGTATGATTCCCGCACGCTGGAATCGTGGTGGCAGGCGCTGCAGCCCTGCGTGAACGTTCCCGAAAGCGTCCGGCAGAATCACGTGAAGTCTGTTCAAAAATTGCACACAACATAACGCACACATTTTGTCCCCTCGAAAAACTTTTTTATACTCGCGCATTCAACTCCCACAATAAACATCTTATCCCCACAATAAACATTTTATCCCCGCGCATCACTTCCCCGCAAACGCATCTCGCACCCGTAATCATCATACATTTTTCTTACAAAATAAAGCATTCCACCTAAAGTAAGAAAAAAATATGTTAACTTGTTGTAATTATATACAACAGAATAGTCAAAATCCTGTGACAGGAATCAAATTATTTTCTAAATTCGCTGCCGGGTTAAGACGAGAACAAAGAACTTTTAAATCCTATAAGGAGAAAATGATGAAAAAGCTAATCGCCCTCTGCTCTTTTGTGTTCCTGCTGTGCTCCTGCGCCGGCGTGAATGTCAAGCAGCCCGATATCGGAAACGTCAAGAAGGTTGCCATCCTGAGCGTCACCGGTAGCGAGGAATACGAAGATATCGAAGTCGTCAAGGGCAAGAAGGAAACTCTCCTCTCTGTCGTGGGCAACATCATCAAGGACAACGTCGAGATGATTAACGAGCCGCAGGTGAATATCGCGACTCACGGTGCGAACGCGCTGTTCCAGGTGCTCAACGGCATTGATGGCTGGAGCGTCATCCCGTTCGAAGAAGTGAACAACAACGAAGAAGTGAAGGCCTTCTTCGAGAACAAGGATACCTGGGAAAAGGTCGAGGGCTTTGCCGAGAAGGTCGCTCCCCGCGACGGCAAGCGCCGCGTGCCTGCAAGGGGCATGTACGAACTCTCCTTTGACAAGGTTGACCCCGAAGGCAATACCTGGGTGAACGGCGAACGCATCGAAGCCCCGGTACACCGCGCACTCGGAAAGATGTGCCAGTCTCTCGGTGTCGATGCCATCGTCGTTGCCGAATACTACTTCTACTACGAAACCGGCATGATGACCAAGATTACGAGGAACGTGACCCCGATCGTGCTCGTGAATGTCGCCATGATCGACAAGAACGGCGAAAAGGTGCTCTTCACCGACCGTGGCTGGAAGCAGGTCGAGGGTAGCGAATCCGCAAAGGTCAACGGCGACTACGTGAACCTTCGCGAGGACAAGTCCGTGAAGGCCTACAACCTCGCCATCGACCAGATTATGGAAGAATTCCGCAAGGAAGCCGTGAAGAAACTCGGCAAGTAACCTAGAAGAATTGTATTACTCCCTGGAAACGAGAGGCTGCGCTTTAACGGGCGCAGCCTTTTCCACATCCTGTAAAAATAGCCCGTTTTCCCGATAAGCGGCATTATTCGCTGATTGGCGATGCTCAATTTGCTCCCCAAAAACATATATTTTTCGGGACAAGCGCAATGTGAGTTTATTATGAAATCGTTTTTTGTGAAACTGCCTATATTTGTCCTTTTTGCTTGTGTGCTGAACTTTACCGGCTGTGCCGTTACCTCTTCGGGTAACATGGTGGGCGAGGCGGCCTCGCTCCGGTATTCCACGGCAGAAAAGACATTCCGCTTTATGGAGGTGGGCACGACCTTCGCAGGTACGGACCACACTATAGAAGCTCCGCATGGCGACATGCACGTGCATGGTTTTACGGAGAACTTTAAGGCGAGCCTTGCCTCGATGGACTATTCCGTGCTGGGCCAGAAGGGCGGCCTTTTCCTCTCGCTCCCGGTTTCTATCCCGATGGATGTCGGCATCCGACCTGTTTTTGTGCAGTGGCTGGGCCCGCTCTACCTGGGTGCGGGCGCGTCGTTTGTCGGGGGTTTCTACCCCAACCGCCAGGATAGCGATTTGGAACCCGAGCCGGACAATTCCCTCGGCCGTTTTGATTTTTTCATCCTGTACAACTTTGGCGGCGGTGTCATGTTCGATCTCGGGGAAAGTATTACCCTTGGCGCCTACATGAACTACGAGAGGATGGCCATGAATGATGGCGGCTCTTCGGAAGACGACCTTATATTTGTTGATATCCTCTCTTTCAATGAAGAGAACATGCCCGCGTATGCCATTCGCAAGAACGTGACGACGCTTGGCGTAAACATCTTTGTAAAGCTGAAGAGCCCCGTCGGCTTCTATGCCGAATACACGCCCGAGGATTTTCTGGGCAATGGCGGCTGGCAGAAGTACCGCTTCGGCGTAATCGCGCTGTACTAAGCACTTGCCATCATTCAGTCTATCATTCGCTAAATACACCAGGCCATATACGACGGGACCTTCATTACCCCGTCATCAACCGCAAATTGTTTCGGATGGATTATAATGGACTCGCCTATGCGTTTCTTGAATTTATCCTTGAACTTGCCGAGTGATGTTGTCGTATAATTTTTCGAAGACTTCACCTCTACCGGGAACACCTTGAAATTGACCTTGCTTTCATTAGAAATCAAGAAGTCAATCTCCATGGAATTGCGATGCTTTGCGGCATCGTATTCCGTATAGAAGAACAGTTTCCGCCCTTTGGCCCGAATCATCTGCGCAATCATGTTTTCATGCAGCATTCCCTCGTTCAGCGAGATTTTGCCGTCCATGATGGCCTTATATAACTGGTTCGACGCAATCTCGTTTTCGCTAAAAGCAAGGCTCACTAAAAGGCCCGTATCGCACAGATAGCACTTGACCAACGAATCGTTCTTGTTCAAAGCGAAGCCGACATTGGGATCATCGCATTTATAACAAAGGTTACAAATCATTGAGTCGTCAAGCCAAAAGAGCGGCTCGTCATATTTGGAGAATGTCGCCGCATTAGACTTGTCAATCTCGGTAAGGACAATTTTTTTCTCGTGGGTTGAAAGGTAACCCGGAATGTTTTCAAAAATTGCGGAGACCTTGGAATTGTAACGCTTAGATGCCTTCCTGATATCGTCGCGATAGAGGTCCAGAATTTTCCGTTTTTCCTTGTCGCTCTTCGAAAAGTCCCGATTGTTCTCTACATACGCAACAATGCTTTGTGGCATGCCGCCCACCAGCATATACTCCCTGAAAAGGCGCGTCGCACGCTTATGAAAATGATCTTCTAAAGGTTTCTTTTCGGCAAAGCACTTGCCAATATACTCAAGCAAGACATCTTCGCCCAAGGCCCTGGCGAACTCCTCGAAATCGCAAGGGAACATTTTAAGTTTTTCTTCTTCGGAGGGGATTGTTATGTCATCGACATTTTCCTTTATAGAAATCAGTGACCCCGTCTCGATGAAATCGTAGCGGCCATCCGCCACAAGGTACTTTATCGATTCCCGCGCCTTCGGGAATTTCTGGATTTCGTCAAAGATGATCAGCGACTCTCTCTTGAACAGCGGCTTATTGTATTCCAGAGACAGGACCTGGAAGAAAATGTCCAGGTTGTTCAGGTTCGTCTCGAAATTATCGCGAACCTTTTTGGAGGCCTTGTTGAAATCAACAAGAATATACGACTTGTATTCACGTTCACCGAACCGCTCGGCCACGGTGGATTTGCCAATTCGACGAGCCCCTTCTATCAGCAGGGCGCTCTTCCCGTTGGATTCTTTTTTCCATTTCACAAGACGGTTGTAGGCTTTTCTCTGAATTTCCACAGGTTTCTCCGTTTCAATAGTGCGCAAAGTAAAATATATACTATTTACCAATAGTGCGCAAGGTGATTTTTATAAGAAACGCCAATAGTGCGCATAATTTCAACATTTTTGGGGCTCTGCCAGGCTGTTCTTTGATAGGGGCGCCCTGCCCCTTTCCCGTATTCAAAGCGTATCCAAATTTTTGAGATTTGCGAAAAATTGTGAAAAATTCAACAATTTTGAATAAAAACGGAACTTTTGTATTAAAAAATGTTGACAAAACGGAGCTTGGAACCTAGATTCATAGGTATATGGCCCCATTGCTGCAGTATCAAGACTATAGGTGTGCTACCTGCAAAACTTCTATGACTGGAAAAAGCGGACGTCCGTTTTCTCCTGGCGCGACTTTTCAAGGATGGCGGGGTTTACCTCGCCCGTGTTCTTGAAGCAGGTTTGTGAGGGCAAGGCGAACCTCGGGAAAAAGGCGACCGTCAAGGTGGCGGACGCGTTCGGGTTTGTCGGTATTGAGCGCGACTACTTTTTCAACATGGTCCAGTACGCCCAGGCCAAGACCGACGAGAAGCGGCGCTACGCCTTTGCCGAGATGGAGAGCATCGCGAGCGCGAACAGGTTGGTGCATGTCGGCACCGATGCCTACAAGTACTATGATTCCTGGGTGCACCCGGTGGTGCGTGAACTCGCGCCGGCCATGCCGGGGGCCATGCCGAAGGAAATCGCGCAGAAGTGCCTCCACGAGGTCTCGGCGAAGGAGGTGAAGGATTCCATCGATTTCCAGGTGGAGGCGGGGCTCCTCAAGAAGACGGGTCCGGGGGCATACGAGCAGACGGACAAGTTGCTGGCCGGCGATACGCAGTTGATGGCGCTGGCGGTCCGCTCCATGAATAGGCAGATGGCGCAGTTTGCCGCCGAAACCCTTGACAGCGTCCCGGCAGACGAGCGCTTTGTCTCGGGCATTACCATGGGCGTTTCGGACGATGCCTTCGGCAAGATTGTCGAGGTGCTGCGCAAGTGCCGCGAACAGGTGCAGAGCATAATCTTTAACGACGACAAGGTGGAGCGTGTATTGCGGCTCAACCTGCAACTTTTCCCTTTAACACATAAGATTGTAGGAGGCGAAGATGAAAAATCGCACATATAATAACATATTAGCCCTCCTGGTAAATTGTTTTTTCTTTTTGGCCTTTATTGGTTGTTCAGAATCCTCTACTGCAGGAGGAACTGTCGATGATAATTCGATTGCGGAGGTTTCTGCTGATGAAAAGGCTATTTTGGAACATCAAGTTGATTCAATGAAGGTATTTGCTGAAGCGGGTTTCGCGGATATAGATAGCTCAAGAATTGATTCAACCGTTTATTGGTTTGAAATTGGTTTTAAGGGAAAAAAGGATGATTATTTTGTTTACGAAGAAGATAATCTATTTTCTTATTGCTATGTCGGTGTTTACCAGTTAGATTTCGGTGTACGAACTATAGAATATATTCCGATTGGGGATAACTATACACGAACTTTTTTTCTGACCGCAGATGAACAAGGAATTGTTTATCATGAAAAATTGGACAATGATTATAATGATGACATTGCCCGCTGTGAGAAGGACTTGTCTGATTTTGAGCAAAACTGTGAAAATGGGGGTGGGTCTTTATATTCTCATAAAGCGGATTGTGCGGAAAATAGTTTGCATTTGACGTGCTCTACATCAAAAGGGCATCTTTTGACGAATGCTGAAACATTACTGAATAATTATGCCGAAAATATGAAAAACTGGTGCTTGGAGAATCGGTAAAATGAAAAGATTGATGCTAGGAATAAGTCTCGTTTCTTTGGCAGTGTGTGCGGGCGAAGAAAAAGTCTCGTATTTGCCACCTTATGAACCCCATAGTTTTGTTTCGCCAAAAGTTCAGGAATTTTTGGAATCTTCAAGAAATTTAGATTGGAGTGAGGATTCGGTGTCGGCACACTACGATGCCTTGGGCAGAAGAGTTAAGTCGAATCGTATTGCAAACGCACAATCACTAGTCCTTCGCCAAGCGAGAATGTATGTTCAGGTTTCTTCTTTAAATATCCCCGAAAAAGATGAACGCACTATATCCGCGGAATATCGATATGAAAATGGTGTACGTCATTATTGGCTGAATGGAGTGCCTATTTCTGAAACGAATTATTTTGATAGCATACAGACGAATCAACCATTCTATATTCCGAGTTATACGGCAGTGCTGACTGCTGAAGAAATTTATTCGTTGCTGGATGGTTCGGAACCGGTTCACATTAGCGAAGTTATGGAAGCAGAGGATGCTGCTGTTTATACGAGAATTTTAGATACGACACGCGTGTCTACATGGGCGCATACAAATGGATACAATGGTAGCGGAATAGGGGTTTATATCGCTGAAAATGGTTGCCCCAAAACATCTGTAATAAACACATCTAATTTTGTGCAGACTAGCACATGTGCTAGTGGAGTCACGAAACATGCAACGTCTATGGTACGTATTTTTCAGACGACGGCACCCAATGCGGTTTTGTACCAGTATGCACAAGGAGAGTCGCCGAATGTTGCTTCTTATCCACAGATAGAAGTAGGGTTTCATTCCTATTTTATAGGCGAGGACTCTGCATACAAAACAAATGATCGCAATTTAGATAATTTCATTTATGTAAATGATATTACGTCTTTTGTTGCTGCTGGGAACCAAACGTCTCCTACAGGATCTTTTTATGTGACAACTCCGGGAAAGGCACTAAATGCCATTACGGTTGGGGGCGTTTACCCTTTTACAAATAATTATGAAACATTTTCGCGCTGGAAAAATTCTCAAATAAATAACCATAAACCAGAAATTGCAACATACGATTACTTCTCTTTCCCGAATGACGCCAATTTTGTTGATGATAATGGCGAAACATATAATGGAACAGTGCAAGGGACGAGCGCTGCTACAGCTTTCTCGGCGGGGGTTATGGCAGATGTTTTTCACCAGCATCCTTTTTTCAAGCATCATCCAGAGATGGCAAAAGCGTTGATGATTACGGGGAGTACAAAAATGATTGGGAATGCGACCTCTCATGATTTGGACAATTCAAGTATCGCTGCACATGGGATTCCATTGTATGAGGATCTTGGCTGGAATACTCGCTCTAGATATTGGCGTGGTGTTAATTCTTGTTGCTTTACGGGCGATTCCATAGTATTCACGGAGTCGAGCATTATAAAAGCCAAGAGGTACCGAATTGCCATCTCTTGGCTTATGCCTGGTGGATATATTTATATGAATAAGACGATTCCTCAAGATATCGATTTATTTGTAGTACAGGATGGTGTGACTCTTGCATATTCAAATAGTGCTAAAAACCCGTTCGAAGTTGTTGATTTCTATGCGAATTCCAATAGTGACTTGAAAATTAGGATAAAGCGTTATGCAAATTCTGGTACAGGGAATGTAGTCTTGGGTTATAATATGTGGTATGAATAAGTAATTGGTTAAAAAACAGATCAGTAAGAGAGGATTTATGTCGGTAAAGATATTTATAAGTTATACACATAGCGATGGCACAACTGTAAAAAATGTTGTTGATACATTTGCTCCTATGGAAAGAATCAAAAGAGGTTGATATAGAGCTATAGGGTTTGCCGTATTCAAAGCGTATTCAAATTTTTGAAATTTAAAATTTTGCGAAAAAATATCGGCGAAAAATAAATAAATCGATATTTTTGTATCAAAAATATTGACTGGGCGGCAATTCGTGTATAGATTTAAGACTATAACAAAGGAGCCGTAATGCCCTATCCCGTACCTAACTATTGGATTGTTTCCGGAACGCTCAACAAAAACGGCATCCCATTTTACGAGGGTAAGGTGTATGCCGATAACCTGAAGAATGGCGTTTTTCGAACGGTTGCGGAAACGGGTATTTCTTCCGATGGCTCCTTCACGCTTGGCTTTTCGAGTTCGCAGTTTCAAGATCAGGCGTCGGATATGAATGGTTATCGTTTGACTATTTGTGCTGGTTCTATGCTTGTTCAAGAATTGTCTTCTGATGTTAAGCTCAAGTGCTTACGTTATTTTATAAACCAGATTCAGTCGGATGAGTCCCATATCGGTGCCAATGCGATAGCGTACCTCGCAACTAATGAAAACATTGATGAATTTGAGTGGTGATGATAATATGTAAAAAAGGGAAGCGGGCAAGCCGAATACAAGGAATCTTTAATTGAAAAACCGATTATTAGTAAAAAGTGGGATTAGAGTTTTGTTGAATATACGAGACGAACTTTTGCCTAAAATAAATTTAGCGAAGTTGGTTATTACCCCGAGCGATTAGAACATAATTTATGTGATAAAATTGAGCGTGACTTTGCCTCTATGCATAAGAAAATTATTTCGTCTCGCTACAAAATGATTCTTGATGTAAAATAATTATCAACGATTGTGTTTTCTTTACTTTGTTCTATTTTTTGATATATATTACATAATGCTTTTTATAAGGTGAAAAAAAAATATGACATTTCCAGTTCCCTACACTTGGACAATTTCTGGTAGGATAACCTACCTTGACGGAACACTCTTCACCACAGGAATCATAAAAGCATTTCATGTTTGTAATGGGACGTGGTATTATCTGGGCGAATCCGGAGTTAATGGGGATGGAACTTACCAAATAACTTATTCCAGCGCCAGTTTCCAGAATGGGGATTCTTCCATAGAACATCCAGACGTCAAGATACAGGTGTTTGACTATCAAGGAAATGTTGTTTGGGAGTCAAGGAATACAATGGCATTTGAGAGCCAGCAGACATTTTCTATTATAATTGACGAAGAACAACAAGATGACCCGCCGCAAGAAGTATGGATTGTTAGGGGAACGGTTGCATACGATAGCGGGCTTCCCCTGGTGAATGGTGCGGTCAAGGCGTATGACTACAATGATGGGATTAATTACTATTTGAATAGTGCAATCCTTAGGTCTGACGGCTCCTTTGAATTATCTTACACAAAAGCGTCTTTCCAAAGGGATGACTTGAATCGGGAAACGCCCAACTTGGTACTTTATGTATATGACTTGAAAGGAAAGTTGTTACAGAGTTTTAGTTTGGACAACCCGTCAGCAACGGAAGAAAATGTTTCCATCATAATTCCCCTTGCAATTCCCGAGACAGATGACAATTATGTAGTTTATGGACGTGTTGTAAATAATTCTGGTCGGCCTTTGAAGGATGTTTATGTACAGGCGTTCTGTTTGGATTTTGCTCGTAACGCATTCCAATACCACCGACTGAATTCCGAATTTGCGATAACAGACGATAATGGCAACTACGAGATAGTTTACTCTCCGTTAAGCCTGCCTCGCCGTATAGAAGAACCAAGTCCAGATAATCCGAAAGACCAAGTTTGCCTTTTTGCAAAATTCTTTTTAAATCCTGACGGAAACTTGGAACTTCCTGAAATCTGGTCATCGAAATGGAATTGTTCAAACCTTGTCCTGGGCGCATCTCGTCGACAGGAAATAAACTTTACGATTGATTCCGTGTCGATTTCAAGATTCTCTAAATTCGCCGAACTTGAAAATGCCTTGAGCGTATATCTTTCTGCAGTAATGAATGAATTTATCCGTGATGGAGAAGACAACCAGGTTAGTCAAAAAGAAGATAAAATACACCTATTTGTCGATTATTCATTTAGAAATGTATTGCCTGGTTTTAGGGAAAGCGTAAATCAGGAGGATGTTGTTGCTTATTTTAGAGCTTACGAAATCGTCTATCGAGCCGAGAAACTTCTTTCGGATTCATTTGATTCGGAGGATTTACTTTTATACGCATCAGGCTGCTTTGCATTGTGCCAAAAAGGATATGACAATATTCCCAAACTTCAAGCTGCGAATCGTCAAGATGTACAGAACCATCTATTGGAAGCGGTTGCTCTGTCTTTAGTTTCCTCTGAAACGGATATTCCTAAATTTGTCGAATTTTGGGAACGCTTGCAGGGCGTGTCAACGGCTTCTGAAAGGGAAAGTGCCGATTTGAACGCTCGGGACCTTTTGAATTTGTGGGAAAAATCAGAAATCCAACCCGGCGCTGAAACGGATACGGACAGCAAAGTAGATATCCTGCTAAAGCAGTTCTATGATTCGGAAGCGGATATTGACTCTTTTTTAGAAGATGTAAAAAATCCTGATTTGAATGTATCGTTGACTACTGATGAATATTCGCGATTGAAACTTGTTTTTGACCTGAAAAAATTCTTTGAAAATTTTTCAGATGGAATTCGTGAAGCATACAAAACGATTGTTCGTGTTGCAAAGCAACTATCTGGAAGCAATGTCCCAGATGAAGAATCTACAGAGCCTTCATTGAAGATCCTGTTGTGTCTTACTGAGGAACAGTGGGAAGGTTTAGTTGAAGACATTTCATCAAGTTATAAAGAGAGAAGCGACGAAAAGAAACTTGCGTTGCCTGTGTCGTTTTCGGGGACGACAGCAGAAGAACAAAAGTCCTTGTATAAAATAAAATTGCAAAAACTGATAATCTCGTGGTTTCCGCAGGACGCTCTTCTTTTGAGATTATCTCGAATTGAGAGGCCTGAAGATTCTGATTTACTTGATACGTTTGATTATATCGGATGGAAAGCAATTGGACAAATATTGCTGCTCGATGAAAGTTGGAAGTTCTTTTCGTTCGATAAAGACGTCTTAGATGATTTCGTTGAATCGCATTCAATAAATATTGAAGAGTCTCTAGAAAACTATAGAGATAATTTAAGCGAGGAAGAACAGACCGAATTTACGTTAACTGGAGCAATATTAAAAGATTATATTAAAACATTGCAAAGGCTGTATCGACTGACGACAGACTACGATTCCATTGTCTATTTACTGAATCAGGGAATCAAATCCGCATATCAAATTGCTCAGACTTCGGAAGATGAGTTTGTTGCGGCTCACCATGCAGGACTTGATACGATGAAAAATGCCAAGCAGATATACTGTTTGGCCGCGCAGTACACGTCCGAAGTGTCCCTGCAGATGGCGAAATATTACGGTTCCCTTACGGAACAAGGCGAAACGGTTCCATCAGTTTCTAGGGGGATGTCTAAAACAAGATCTGGTAGTTCAGATCGAAATGGGCAAGGGAATGTCGCCCCGAGTAGGATTGAACAGCCGGTAATTGCAAACTGGAAAAACCTGTTCGGCGCATTGAACAGAAATGCCGCTTTGAAGGGGCAATCAGTCCTGAGCCCTTCAGCCTATCTTATGGATTTGCTGGATTTTTTGAAGGGAGAAGGGTACAGAATATTAAAAACTCGACGCCCAGATATATGGAATCTTCTGTTGAGTAAGGAAAATGCAGAAACTGCTTTGCCAACGATTGATATTGTAGTGGAATTACTTGAATGTCTAGCAGCACCTAAATCGTTAGGCGAACTGGATTATAATACCGACCATAGAAGCGAAGCCGAGCTGCGTGCCGAACCTGCATTTGCAGGAAATTTGGATAGTGCTTATGCAAAACTTGTGGATTCCGTTTATCCCATGGATTTGCCTAGGAATTTTCATGCAGAAAAAATGACGGCCTTATTAAAAAATGTTTCTCTTTCCGTAAGTGACTTGATTCTAGCACAGAAGAACCCAGACGATGAATATCATTATACGACTTTGAGACTGTCTCCTTCACTAATAGATGCTTTGCGCTTGCCTGAATATGACGATGCAACTGGTGGTGAAATCTCATTACGGCCTGTTTATGAATTATGGGGCTTGAATTATGATGAAAATACGGTCCTTTGCCCAGACAAGGCGACTGTAGTAACGGGATTATGGAGCGATGTTCTTTCCAACGCCTCTGTTTTCCTGTACAGATGTGGTCTATCCATGACAGACCTTCAGGAGATATTGCTTTATCCAACATTTGAAAAAGAAGGCGTCAGAATTACGGCTACAACGAATGCATACCAGTTGGGCGATATAAGCGCTTTCTGCATAGAAAATATATCTGAATCGTTTGCTCGTAAGGTTTCTCGTTTTGTTCGTCTGAAACGCTTGCTTGGATGGAATAACGAAGATGTTTTGCTTGTTTTTAATTTGGATTTGAAAGATATTGACCGTGTCGCGCACTTGAAGACTCTTACTTCGGCATCTGTTAGCGAAATATTAGCTTGGGTATGTGATAAAGACGAGTTGTTCTCTTGTGCTTATCCAGATGTTTTTATCGAAGACGAAATAGAGAATGAAGAAAACCAAAGCGAAGGAACTGAAAATGAAGAAAATGTTAAGTGCAGGCTTCTTGAAAAGGCTTCTGTTTCTCTTGGCGTAAGTCAAGCTGATTTGTTGTATGCTTTGGAATTGGATAATGAATCATTCTCCAACAATTTTAGAAAAAATCTTAAAATGTTGTATCGAATATCCACGTTTGCTAAACGACTTGGAGTTTCTGTACAAAAATTTGAATTGCTGAGTTTCTTGCTAGGAAATCCATCGGCTAGAGAATGGAACCTGGAAAACCGTATAGAGTGTTTCCTGAAAATTAAGGATATCTTGAATTCTCCTTTGGATGTTGATAGCCTTATTTATTTGGCCTTGCCTATTTCTCCTGCAATAAAAAATAAAGCAAAACAGTTTGTCCATGCCCTGAAAGGTTCTCTGTTGGAAATTTGCGATACGGTCTGGGCTGAGAAGCAGGAAGAAATTGAACGTGAGTTTCCTGAAATAAGAGCGTCTGTCGAATCAAGGAATGCTTTTTATGAATGGGTTAAGCAAAATGTTTCTGATTTTGCTGATTCGTGGAATGGCATTCCTGTTGCTGATGTGATAACTAGACTATGCGGAAAGGAAATTGCTGAAAGTGACAACCTGAATGTTGCTGTTGTACATGGTAACTTGGAAGAATTGAAGGCTTGGCTACGCAATGCTTTTGGCGATAATTATGAAGATGAAATTTCAAATTTGTTTGCTGATGAAAGCATGGATGGAGACAAATGGGCGAAAAATATTGTCGGTATTTTAGCCTGTGCCAATGCGGCCAAGAATGAAATTCTTGAAAGACTAACTCTTGAGTTTGGAGTTAATCGCAGTATTTGCGAAACGCTTTTGTATGACAATCTTTATAGCGTTGAACAATCCGCCTCAAATAAGGCTTTTGTTGATTGGCTGGGTGTTTTAAAATCTGATGATAATTTTGAGGTTGGAATTAAGGCTTATGCTTTGTTGTCTAAAACGGCTTTGATTTACAGCTATACAAAAATGATTGATTATGGCAACATTGGGCTAGAAAATCTATATCAATCATTTCCTTTAAATTCTCTTGGAATTGATGGTGATGATTGGGATTGGAAAAAATATCCTGCAGATGGGAGCTTGTTTGCAGGAACGGCTCCGATATCATCTTCTTTTGCAAAGTTGATCTGCTGCTTTGAAGTTTCTAGATGTTTTGGTTCTTCATGGATTTATGACAGATTGTCTCCTGACTTCCTTGTAGAAAAATGGAATTTGAACGAAAGACAATTGCGTGAAATTGCGGGCCTAGAAACCGCTGATGTTTACGCCCCACAAAATTGGGTTCTAGAACCAGAAGAATGGAGACTGATTTGCAATTATTGGAAAGTCTATAAGAAAGCTCCTATTGACATGGACACTCTGCAAATCTTGATTGCCGATGACTTGGTTGGGGAAAATGAAATTGCAGATTATCGCGAAGCTGTTGAAAAATTAAACGAGTCGATAAAGAGCAGGCGAACATCAGGTGATTGGCTGGCGTTTATTACTCCGGTAAACGATGTCTTGCGAAAATCAAGAAGAGATGCTCTTGTAAGTTATATTTGCTTCATTTCGCAGGATAACGAATGTAAGTCTCAACGATTCTTCGATGCCAATGATATTTATTCCTACTACTTAATTGATGTTGAAATGGAACCCGACATGAGTGTTTCAAGGATAAGACAAGCCTTGAACTCCATTCAACAGTTCGTCAGTAGGGTGGAACTTGGTCTTGAAGGTTCCTTCGTCCTGAGCGAAGAACAACGTAAAAATTGGGAATGGATGCGCAATTATCGCGTGTGGGAAGCGAACCGTAAGGTGTTCCTGTATGCGGAAAACTGGATAGAGACTGATTTAAGAGATGACAAGAGCCCGTTCTTCAAAGAACTTGAAGATGAAATCCGTCAAGTCGGAAATGAGCCCGAAGCAATGCACACCGCATTGGAAAATTATCTTGAGAAAATGTACGAGATATCGGGCATAGAAATTCTTGGTGCTACTAAGGAAAACGGCGGTGGTGATGGAATACTTTATACATTACATATTGTTGGCAGAACAAGGGGTGAACCGCATCATTTCTTCATCCGGAAATATAAGGCCAAGGCGCTTTATTCTGGAGAATGGGAACCGTGGGAATCCTTGGATCTGGAGATTGACGCTGAAGTAGTTATTCCGGTTTTGATGAATCAACGGCTTTACCTTACATGGCCAACGTTCGTTATCAGTAAAAAAGAAGATGGAGCTGAATCGAGCGGATCAATGGATATATCGAATCAAGTTGAAATTCGCTTGAATTGGTCTTACTATGACGGTCATAAATGGAGTGCTGTTAAAACAACAAAGAATGCGGTTTTTGACAAGTATGGACGGGAGCGTGAAATCTTTCTAGAAGATGGCGAGAAGATTGACTATCGTTATCATTTTCAGGTGGATTCCGGTTCGTCGGAGTATATTCAGGTCAATATCTTCCGCTCCTACTATAAAGATGTGTCGGAAGTTCAGACGAGTTCAGCCAATTTTGGTGATCAGATAACCACGGAAAAAAGGAAAGTGAAGGTTCTTCGAGACAAGAACCAACAGTTTATTCAAGAAACTGGCTCTATCCAGGTATGGGTAGATGGTCGTGATGTTGCGTATCTTGCTCCCGCTGTGACTCCTCGAAACGTCAACGAATTTCCTCCGGGTAAATGCTATCTAGAAAGAAATTGCTGGGTAGAAAGGGATAAACATGTCTGTGGGTATGATGGACTCTCGTTCTCAGTGGGTAACCAGATTCTGGAAAATACACCTGGCTTTTTCCGCGTCTTACCGGTCAACTTTGCATTCTATTCAGGTGAAGATTTACCCTTCTTTTATATGGATGGTCAGCATTCCTTCTTGGTGCATAAAATTTCTGACGAGGGCTCGACAAAGTATCAGTTCGAACTGATTTCCCATCCATTAGTTGCTGAATTCTACAAGCGCTATCGGGATGGAGGTGATGAGTCGCTTTTCAACAGAGAAACGCAGGCGTTACCTGTTTCGGATAGTTATTACTATTCCTATTCATACTACAACTATTATTTTAGTGTTTATTTAGGCTATTATATAGCGGGAGACTGGGAAGCCTGGGACTTGGGACAATCTCTGTTCTCGCTCAACTATAAACCTTCGGCGAAAATGATTGCTCGCCCATATCCGGTTCCGATGATCGATTTCTCCTTTGGGACCTCTAACGCCATTTATAACTGGGAACTCTTTTTCCATGTTCCCATGTTGCTTGCCGAGAAGATGTTCCAGGAACAGAACTACGAAGAAGCGCTGAAGTGGTACAGGATGGTTTTCGACCCCAGACTGGATTTGAATGATTACGAAATCACGAAACGCTGGTCGAGAAGTTTGCCTAAAGGAGCGAGATTCTGGAGATTCCTGCCGTTTTTTGCCAACAGGAATGCAGATGACTCTATTTTAGAGACTATCAGCAAGCCAACGGAATATGATTTATTGCCAAATGTAATTTCGCTTCAAAGCCTTGTAGATAAATGGAAACGGGATCCGTTCAACCCTCATTTGATAGCCCGTTATCGCATGGCGGCTTATCAAAAATATGTCGTCATGAAGTATTTGGACAACTTGATTGCCTGGGCAGACGAGTTGTTTACCCAGGATACGATGGAAAGTATAAATGAGGCCATTCAGTTATATGTTTTGGCGGCGGAAGTTCTTGGCCCTCGAAATATAGAAGCCTCAGATTATCTCGTTGTCAAGGAAATGAATGTGAATGACTTCCTTCTAGAAAAGGAGGGGGCCATTGCCAATGTCTATGTTGAAATTGAGGATTCTCTTGTCACGACTAGGAGCGAGGAACGTAAGACCCCGCAAGGCAAGCCGAACGACAAGAACAAAACTTTGACGAATATATTCTCATCTGTATTCTACTTTAGCGTTCCGAGAAACGACAAACTTCTTGGCTATTGGGATACTGTTGCGGATAGACTCTATAAAATACGTAATAGCTTGAATATCGAAGGAGTAAAAAGAACTCTTGCTCTTTACGAACCACCGATTGATCCCGCCTTGTTGGTAAAAGCGCGGGCTGCGGGAGTATCCATTGCGGATGCATTGTCCGAAAGCTCTGCGCCACTTCCTTTGTACCGATTCCAGGTGATGATCCAAAAGGCGCTTGATGTAACGCATGAATTGCAATCCCTTTCGAGTGCGTTTATGTCGGCATTGGAGAAAAAAGATTCTGAAGCTCTTTCTCTAATGCGGACCCGCCACGAACAGGAAATTCTTACCTTGTCTAGAGAGCTTAAGGATTTCCAGGTGAAAGATCTTGAAACCCAGTTAGAATCGTTAAAAAAGAATAAAGAAGTTGTCGAAATTAGAAAAAAATTTTATGCAAATATAGAAGAAATCTCTGATAGAGAAAGTGAAGCCTTAGCCTTGCAAAGGGAGGCTTCGGAAAAAGAATCAAATGCTCGTAGTATGATTGATTCGGCTGCATTTAAGTCGAAAATTCCGGACCTAAATGTGGGCGGCCTTGGAAATGTGGGGGGCGGACCGGAAATTTCATCAAACATCACTGGTGGCTCGAAACTTGCGGCTGAATTAAGCCATAAAGCATCATCCGTTCAAATTGATGCTGGCATTACTCGAAACCAGGCAAACCAGATTCAGACACTGGCAGGGTATGAACGTCGCTTTGCCGAATGGAGACTTCAAGCGGATCTTGCGAATTCAGAGATTGACAGTATTGAAAAGCAAATTGTTTCCATGGAAATTAGGATACAGATGGCCGAAAAGGAAGTGACGAATCTGGAACGGCAGATTGAACAAATGGACGAAGTCTATGAGTTCATGACGGACCGATTCACTAACCAGGAACTGTATTCGTGGATGGTGACGCAATTGGGGCAACTTCATGCGTCCTTCTTCAAATTGGCTGTCAAACTTGCCAAACGTGCCGAAATGTGTTATCGGTTTGAATTGGGCTTGACTGATTTCGATGCAAGTTTTATCAAGAATGATTACTGGGATGGACTCCGAAAGGGACTTCTCGCCGGGGATCATCTGCTCTACGATTTGAGAGCGATGGAATCTGCATATCACGAAAAGAACAAGCGTGAACTGGAAATCAACCGTGCTGTGCCGCTTTCTCTTATTGATGCGGAAGCCTTGCTTAAACTTCAAACGGATGGTGAATGCGTTTTCAATATGCCAGAAGTTCTTTTCGATCTGGACTTCCCAGGACAGACATATCGCCGTATTCGTGGTGTCCGTTTGGAAATACACTGTAATGCCTCTTCGGGGCAGGGTGTCAACGCCAAGTTGAGCTTGCTGAGCAATAGAATCCGTAAGAAACCCTTGGCAGACAGTTATGACCAAATTGGAGATTACCTGGATAGCCGTATAGGAATCACGACGATTGCGTCTAGTCAGGCAGAAGCTTATGCAGGTGTGTTCAATTTTGATTTCCGTGATGAACGCTATCTCCCATTTGAAGGTGCTGGCGTTGATTCGACATGGAGATTGGAATTGCCTTCAGATTTCAGACAGTTTGACTACGAATCTATTTCTGACGTCATCTTGCATGTAAGCTATACGGCAAGAAATGGTTCTCCTATTACAAAAAATGCAAAAAATGCCATTGCTGAAGATTGGAACGTTAAAACAACTCTGATCAATCTCAGTGCGATTGATTCTGGGGCATTGAACCGATTGCGCAACGGGGAAGAAATTTCGATAAGTTTCAAAAAGGAACATTTCCCCGCTATCGCAAGAGCTGAAGGCGTTCTTAAGGGATTGTCGGCATATTGTCGGTTCAAGAATGGCGTGAAAGAAGCTTTGATGATAAATATTCTATCGAGTAGTGTTGATGAAACTAGGGATTATTTTGAATTTGGGGCAGAACAATCAAGTTCATCAACCTTATGGGAAGAAAAGGAAGTCAATATTAACGAAGGATATTCCATTACAATCAAAGTTGCCGATGGTTCTATACCCGCAAACATTGAAGACTTGATATTTGTACATAAATATGCGCTTGTCAATAGCATCAACGAGGAGGCTTGATAATGGGAAAGAAAATTCTTTTTTGGCCGGATGTTTATAAAGAACAAGGGCATTGGCTTCCGACTTTTGTTTGGGCCAGGGAACTCCTTAACAGGGGAAATCAAGTCGCCTATATGGGAATACTGGATTGCCGCGCCCTAGTGAAGTCATTTGATGAAAATGTGCAATACCATGAAATTTTCAGAGAGTTATACCCTTTGGGATATACTGACGAAAGTCAAACAACACCCCAGGGACGCTGGAAGCCCGAACATGTATTACGAATAGCAAACGGTGACCTTGACTTTATTTTTAATGGAAACGATAGGCCCGATGTCCTTGTGTCCGGTTATTTTACATCTCTGGAAAGCTTGCTTATTCATCGCAAATATGGAGTGAAGGTCATCATATCCACGACATATCTGAGACATCCTGAAAATGATCCAGCCATGCGAGCAATTCAAAACTTGATGGCTTTCATTGACTCAATGAAAAAAGGAATTTTTGCATTCGTGTGGAATAATTTCTCGGATTATGCAGAACAAAGGAAAGAAACTGTATATGATGAATTTGTCAAGCCGCTGACAACATTCCATGAACTGATTCCATGTCCCAAGGAATTCGACTATCAACATTATGTTCACGGTCCATTGGTCCACTATGTAGAACCGTGCATTACCCCTCTTTTAGATGACGTAACAAACGACAATAATCTTGTTGCGAATAGCCAAACAGATGATGTAGAAGCATATTGGAACGATTTTTTAAATCAGCATAACAATATTATCTTTGCAACTGCTGGATCACAAATACTTGATTATGGTGAAAAACCGAAACATATGTTTGAAGAACTTGTCAGGATGATGGATGCCCCTCAAATGCAAGGGTGTCATCTGCTTCTTTCTGTCGGAGAAAAACTGCTGCGGACAACAGAATGGAAACTTCCTGACAATGTGACCGTAGCCGGTTGGGTTCCTCAGCGTTTGATTTTGTCATCTCCGAAAATATATTGCGCATTTATACATGGCGGTTTGGCAACAATCAAAGAATGTATTTATAAAGGGGTTGACTTCGTCATAGCTCCTATGGGAAAAGACCAGTTGGACAACGCACTCCGTTTAAGGGAAAACGGGATCGACAATATGTTGGATGTTGAAACCAGTTTCACAGATTGCTATCTATACGCCATTAACAAGGTGAAAACTGATTTTCGCATAAGGAAAAACCTAGCAAGATTGAAAAAGGTCTTTGAAGCTTCTGAAGAAAAGCTCGAAGGTGTAGGGATAATTGAAGGTGTTGCGAATTCTACGATTCTGTAAGGCATAGAAATAAGGAAATGTCGGAACAGCAGAAAGGCAGCGAGTCGAAGGATAGTCAGGACAAGTCGTGGTTCCTGAGCGGTCCCGTGCTGAGCACGGGCCGTGGTGGCGGTGCGTTGCGCGGGACGAAGGGCGAGTTCAACTGCGACGCCCATACCGGTAGCGCTAAGCTTTCCATACCGCTGCCGTTCACTCCCGACAGGGAAGGGATTGTTCCGCCTGTGTCGCTGTCCTACGATTCCGGGAATGGAAACGGGGCGTTCGGCCTTGGCTGGAATCTGGGCTGCCCGCGTATAGAGCGTTCCACTTCGCGCAGGCTCCCGCTGTACATGGATTCCGAAGACTCGGACGTGTTTACGCTCTCCGGTGCCGACCTGGTCTGCATCGCCGAGGAAAAACGCGCAACGACAACGGTACGCCATTACCGCTTGCAGTCCGAGTCGCAGTTCTCCCGCATCGAATTCAGGAAGGAATCAAGCGGTGAAACGAGCTTCTGCGTGTTCGAATCTGACGGGAGCCGGTCCACATATGGCGACTCTGCGGAATCGCGCATCGAAGACCCGCAATATCCCGGGCATGTGTTTGCCTACCTAATCAGTCGCAGCGAGGATGCGCTCGGCAATGTCGTGCGCTACCGCTACTGCGGGGACGGTGCGAACCGCCATCTGCTACAGGTGCTCTACGGAAACAAGGTCCCGGGTACGACTTCCCCGTCGCCCGACGATTTCCATCTCGGTCTCGTGTTTGCTTATGCGGAACGTAACGATGTCTATATCAACCGCAAGCCCGGTTTCGACGTGCGCTGCTCGCTCCGGTGCGAGTCCGTGACGCTGTACCACGGCTTCGGTTCCGCTTCGCTCTTTTCCGACGGGAACAGGGTCAGGTCGCTTTCATTCGAGTACGTTGCCGGATGCGGCGGAGTCTCGCTTCTGGAGAAGGTCGTCGAGAGCGGGCACCATGTACTGGCCGACGGGACTGTGGAATCCGAGAGTCTTCCGCCGATGACGTTCAGCTATTTCCCGTTCGCGCTCGGCAAGGAATGGCGCGAGTTCGACCGTAGCTCGGTTGGAGACATTCCCGGCGGTTTCACGTCCGCCGAATGGGTTGACCTCTACGGCGAGGGCATCGCCGGCCTGCTCATGGACTGCGGCGGCAAATGGTACTTTAAGCACAATCTGGGGAACGGAAGACTTTCCGCGGCCTCGGAAGTGGGCGACAGGCCCGTTCCTGGTACACCTTCCGGCCTTACCGATGTCGAGGGTAACGGGGTTCTTGCGCTTGTCGAGAATAGTGGCGCGAACGCCGGCGCGTCCTTCCTCGACGAATCCGGAAAGTTCGGGCCGCGCAAGAAGTTCGGGAGTGTTCCGTGGATTGACTGGGAAAAATCCAACATAAAGTTCATGGATTTGGACGGTGACGGGCGTAGCGAAGTCGTCGTTGCCGAGGACGGCAGGATACGCGTGTATCTCTCCGGTGGCGTGAAGGGTTACGGGAATGCCATCTACAGGTACTTTACCGAGCCGGGCGAAAAGCCTGTGCTTGTCTCGAAGTCTCCCGACGAGGCGGTGTTCGCCGCCGACATGACGGGCGACGGACTCGCCGACCTCGTGCGTGTCCGGTTCTCGCAGGTATGCTACTGGCCGAACTACGGCCACGGACGCTTTGGTTCGGCAATTTATATGGACAACGCGCCTGTTTTGGGCGGCTTCAAGGATTTCAATCCCGCGAACCTGATCGTCGCGGACATTGACGGTTCGGGGACTACGGACCTGCTCTACCGTGAGGGCGACCATCTCCATATCTACCGCAACTGTCTGGGGAAATCGTTCGAGTTCGTCGATACGATTTCGCTTCCTGGCAAGGGCGGGACGGTGAAATCTGCGGACGTTCTTGGAAAAGGGCTTTCTACCATCGTGTTCGGCTCCCCGTTGTTCGCCGATTCGTCCGCATCGCCGCGCTACCTGCCGCTGCAGGGCGGGCGTACCAACGTCATGTCGGGCTACACGAACGGGACGGGTGCACAGGTCGATATTGAATACACGCCAAGCACTGCCTACTATCTTGAGGACAAACTGTCCGGGAACCCGTGGACTACGAAGTTGCCGTACGTGGTCCAGTGCGTCTCCAAGGTCGTGTCGAGGGACCTCGTCACGGGCTGGGACCGCACCGAAACCTACGCCTACCGCGACGGCTATCACGACCCGGATTTCCGCGAGTTCAGGGGCTTCGGTTCCGTGGTGCTGCGCGAGCACGAGTGCGGCATCGACCCGGAAACCGACCAGGACATACGCGAGACAAGGACGGATTTTTATTTAGGCAGATCGTCGGAAAGGCCCACGCTGGATTGCGCCCGGGCGATGACGACCCGCCAGTGGCAGGAAGGCTGCCGCTCGTTCCAGGGGATGCCGAAAAGCCGCAAAGTTCTTTCCGTCAACAGGGACGGGACGGAAATCAAGGAATTTTCCACGACTTCGTGGACTTACCGGGCGAAATTTATTATGGAGGCCCGCCTTCCGGGCGACAGGTTCCGCAACGGTTCCTGCTGGCTGTGCATCCAGGAGTCGGAGACGACCTCGTTCCGGGAATCTGCCGACGACACGCCGCGTACGAACGCCTCGTTTACGCTGGCTACGGATGCGTACGGGAGGCCGCTCCTCTCGGCCTCGGTCTGGTACGGTCGCGGAGGCTCGAAGCCGGACGACGTGCCCGATGTCGTGTGGAACGAACAGAAGAAGAACCATGTGACTTTCACCGAGACTCGCTATACACAGGATTGCGGGCACACTTCGGGCAAGTTCCGTATGGGCCTACAGGCAAGTTCCGCGTCCTACGAGAAGACAGGCCATGCCGCGTTCGACCTGGAAAGTGCGCAATCCCTGAACGCGCTGTTCGCGGATGTGACCAGGCCGCGCAGGGTTCTGACCCGCGAGGAAGCCGTCTTCTACGACGACGCCCTTTCTGCACCCCGTACCGACGGCACGTGCGGCCTTGCTGGGCTCGTTTACGAGCGCTACGGGCTCGCCTTCGAGTCGCAGGCCCTGTCCACGATCTACGGGAACTCCGTGACCCCCGCCGACATGACGGCGGCGGGGTATGTCCTCCGCGATGGCGACTGGTACCGCAAATCGGGCAGGAACGTCTATGCGCAGAATGCCGCGTCGAACTTCTATCGGCCCTGCGGGATCGAGGACGCTTTCGGGAACTGCACTTCCGTCGCCTACGACGCGCATTCATGGCTCGTGGAGTCCGTCACGGACGCCGTGGGGAACACCGTCTCCGCCGACAACGACTACCATTACATGTCTCCTCGGATGGTCACGGACGCGAACGGTAACAGGACCGCGGTGGACTGGACGCCCCTCGGTCTCGTCTCGAAGGTTGCCCTGATGGGCAAGGAGGGGCTTTCGGAAGGCGACACGCTCGACAGCCCCACCGAGGAGTTTATCTATGACTTCGGCGGCTTCGAAAATTCGGGTACGCCTGTCCACGTGCGCACCCGCCGCCGCGAGGTGCACGGCTCGTCCACGTGCAGGTGGCTGGAGTCCGTCGAGTATTCGGACGGTGCGGGCCGCGTCGTGCTCGCCAAGGCCGTCGCGGAACCCGGCAAGTACAAAACGCTTGAAAATGGCTCAGTCGTCGAGAAGGACAGCGGGACGGATGTCCGCTGGGTCGGTTCCGGCCGCACCATCTACAACAACGCGGGCAATCCCGTCAAGCAGTACGAGCCGTATTTCAGCGGGACTGACGATTATGAGAGCGAGCCTGCCATCGTCGAGACCGGGGTTACGCCCGTGCTGCACTACGACGCGCTCGACAGGCTCGTGCGCACGGACTTTCCGGACGGGACGTTCAGCAGGGCGGAATTCGCCACGTGGGAACAGAGGAACTTCGACCAGGACGATACCGTGCTGGAAAGCGGCTGGTACGCGGACAGGAACTCGCCGGACCCGGCGGGGAACGAGCCTGCAAATCCTGAAAAGAGGGCCGCATGGCTCTCCGCAAAGCATGCAGACACTCCTTCCGTGGAGTATCTGGACGCGCAGGGCCGCCCGTTCTACGGCATCGCGGACAACGGGATGCTGGGCAGGTACGCCACGCTCACGGTGTTCGACGTCCTGGGCAATCCCCTTTCCGTGACGGACGCCCGCGGCAACGTGGTGATGGCCTACGCCTACAACTCCCTCTCCGTGGCCTGCAAGACGGATAGCATGGACGCCGGCGAACGGAAGACGTTGCTTGCTGTCGATGGCCAGCCCGCACTGGGCTTTGACAGCCGCGGGCACAGGCTGCGCAGCGTTTATGACGCATTGCGCCGCCCCGTGGAACAGTGGCTGGGCGAGAACGGCGGCGCGGAAAGGCTCGTCGACAGGACCGTTTACGGCGAAAATTCGCCGACTCCCGAAGCCGATAACCTGCGCGGCATGCCGTGGAAGTCCTACGACCAGGGCGGGCTTGTGGAAAACGCCGCCTACGACTTCAAGGGCAACCTCCTGCAAGGATCGCGGCAATTTGCCAGCGCGTATAACCAGACCATAGACTGGAACGTCGCCGACCCGGACTCGCTGCTGGAGGCGGAGACGTTCACGACGGTCACGGCCTACGACGCGCTGAACCGCGCTATAAGCATAAAGACCCCGCACAACGAGGATATCCCCGCGAGCGAGATACTGCCGGGCTACAACGAGGCCTCGCTGCTTGAGAAGGTCGACGTGAAGCTGCGCGGAGCCACTACCGCCACGAACTTTGTCCAGAACATCGACTACGACGCGAAGGGGCAGCGCGAGCGGATACAATACGGCAACGGCTCCACGACGGGCTACACCTACGACGAGAAGACGTTCCGCCTGAAGCGCCTCTTGACCACGCGCAACAACGGCGCCGACATTTTACAGGACCTGAACTATACATATGACGCCGCCGGCAACGTCGCGCAGATCGACGACGACGCGCAGCAGACGATATTCTTCAACGGAAGCGTCGTCAGCCCGAGCCAGAAATTTGAATACGACGCCCTCTACAGGTTAATCAAGGCGACTGGAAGAGAGCACGTTTCCGTGAACGCCGACAGCGAGCCCGAGGCCGAGGGCTACAACGCCGCCCAGATAAGCCCGCAGGACGGCACCGCCATGCGGAACTACGCCCGCGAATGGCGATACGACAGCGTCGGAAACATCCTGTCCATAATCCACCAGGCAAACGGCAACGCGTGGACCCGCACGAACTCCTACGCCGCGGACAGCAACCGCCTGATTGGTACTACAGTCGGGAGCTCCTCCGCGAGCTTCTCCTACAACGCCCACGGCTCCATGACGAGCATGCCGCACCTCTCCGCGATGGACTGGGACTTTGCCGAAAAGTTGTGCCACATCACGCGCGGCACGACTGAGGCCTACTACAACTACGACGGCAACGGGATAAGGACTCGTAAGGTTGTTCGAAAAAATGGGGTGACAGAAACCCGCCTTTACCTCGGCGGGTTCGAGATCTGGCGCAAGACCGTAAACGGTGCCCTAGATACGGAACGCGAGACATTGCATGTGATGGATGACCAAAGGCGTATAGCCTTTGTCGAAACCTTGACCGTGGAAAACGGGAACCGTGTCGCGGCTCCCGCACCCGTGCAACGCTACCAGCTCGACAACCATCTTGGCTCCGCGTCTCTCGAACTCAACGCATCCGCGAACATCATCAGTTACGAGGAATACTACCCCTACGGCGATACAAGCTACCGCGCCGGCCGCAACGCAAGCGAAGTCAGCCAGAAACGCTACCGCTACACCGGCAAGGAGAAGGACGAGGAGAGCGGCCTTTACTACCACGGGGCCCGCTATTACGCCTGCTGGCTGGGACGCTGGACCGCCGCCGACCCCATCGGCATCGGCGACGGGTTGAACGTGTACATGTACGTGCACGGGAATCCCGTGAAGTTGCAAGATCCGAGCGGGACGCAGGGGGAATATGAAATTGATGCTTACCCGACTGAGCAAACAATAAATTTATCCAATGTTGATATAAAAGCAACGAAAAAATATGATGAAGATGAAGCTAATGAAGTTCTAAAAGATGAGATAAATGCGTATGTGGAACAAATGGGGCCTATTCGCAAATCAATATATATGTTCGTTGATTGGGCGTCTAATGGTTTAGTTGACATCAACTCGTTTGACAAAAGATTTGATGATATATATGAAATGATTGATAACGGCACTTTTGAAAAAGAGATATATAAAAATGTGAATAAACCAGGTTTAGGTTCTACTACAAATCCTACTTCTTTTAAAGATTTAATTGGTTCGGATCTTTATTATTTTGCACGAGCGAGAGATTATCAGAGAAGAAACGATAAAAATGATATTCCTGACTATTACAATAAATATGGTGCTAAGAACATGTTTAGGTTTAAATATATAACTAGGAATATTTTTTCAATGTTTTCGGATGAATTTGCCCAAAATTGGCTTGACAAAACACTTGAAAATTTACAAATTAAAATGGAAGATATTGTTTTAGAAGATTCCATTGGCGAAAAATCATCTTCAAATCTTTATAAAAAAGCGTTTAGAAGTCATGTTCCCTCATACATTGATGCTGGATTCTGTGATTTAAATTTCGCTGAATGGGTGGTTATTGGACTAACTCCAGATTTTAATCATATTATTGAGGGGGATGAACAGATTAAAGGTGTTTTGGAAGAATGCGGCCTTGTTAAACCTTTTACTAACTTCATTACAAGGCCTTTGTCTAGGGGAATACGAGAAATCAATTCGATGTATACTAATTATTTGCAGCAATCCATTTTGCAACAATTAAGATAATATGTGTGAATTTTTTTAATTTATCACTTTGCTAAAATGACTAGATTGACTGAAATTAGACTTACAAAATTTGGTAAAATTATATTTGCCGTCGGTTGCCTAATCCCTATTGGAATAGCGATTCTTATTTCGTTGTTTTTTTTAGGGGGAATGAAGGTTAGGGAAATAGATGGAAAATGGATTAATGAAGGTGTTTCGGATGTATTTAAAAAAAAATCATTTTCATATGATAAAGTGCTTGTGTTTGCTAATGAGTTGACGGTAAGGGATCATGAAAAACAATTTTCCATTATGGGTTCTTTGGGAAAACAACAGCTTGTAAGTTTGAATACAAACGATGGTGGTAAAAACTGGATATTAACAGGCGCTGACACAGCAATATATTTTAATGAAAATGTAGATGAATGGAAATATTTTGGTGACGCCGTATTTGGAGGAACGATTGGAAATATATATGTGAGAAAACAAGATTCTCTTTTAAACGAAAGAACAATTATATTAGAGGGTTTAAAAAGTCCTAGCTCAAATTTATCCAACTTGTGTAAAAGATGGGGGCAAATATATGCTCAGAATAACAACGATTGGGTTGTTTGTGGATACGATAATACATCATCCTCGATTCATGAAGTTCGTATTTTACAAAGATTAGAAGGTGTATTTAAACTCCATACATCATTTCCAAATAAGTGGCATTTTTTTCGTTTAGAATACATGAATCCGTCTGATTTCTATGTTAATGGAAATCTAATGATTGGAATTTTTGGATTCCATATAGGAACTGGAACTTTGCTTCACTATTTATACTATAGCGTTGATGGTGGGAAATCGTGGGAAAATGAAAAAATACCAGCTTTTTCACACGAACGCTTATTGGTGACTAAAGATTCAATTGTTGTTCTTGGAATAACGGAAATACACGATGAAAAAAGGGCGAATGTCACCATTCTCTCAATGCCGATACCGAAAGAATAATCCTATATTGATTCTATGCTCTGCGTTTCTTTACAGGGAAAAAACTCTAAATTTCAGGAGGAACCTTCTGATTTAGAAATGCAGTTGCTTGAGCTGGGCTTTCTTTGCGAGAACGTCGCCGACCCGGACGCCCTGCTGGAACCGGAGACGTTCACGACAGTTACCGCCTACGACGCGCTGAACCGAGCGACGAGCATCAGGACCCCGCACAACGCGGACATCCCCGCGAGCGAGATCCTGCCCGCATACAACGAGGCTTCGCTGCTGGAATCGGTAAATGTCAAACTGCGCGGGGCCGCGACAGCCACGAACTTTGTCAGCGACATCGACTACGACGCGAGGGGACGGCGCGAGCGGATACAATACGGCAACGGCTCCACGACCGGCTACACCTACGACGGGAAGACGTTCCGGCTGGTGCGCCTCCTAACCACGCGAAACAACGGCGCGGACATACTCCAGGACCTCAACTACACTTACGACGCCGTGGGCAATGTCACACAGATTGATGACAATGCGCAGCAGACGATATTCTTCAACGGAAGCGTCGTCAGCCCGAGCCAGAAGTTTGAATACGATGCTTTGTACAGGCTGGTAAAGGCTACCGGCCGCGAGCACGTCTCCGTGAACGCGGACAGCGAACCGGAGGCCGAAGGCTACAACGCCGCACAGATAAGCCCGCAGGATGGCACCGCCATGCGGAACTACGCCCGCGAATGGGAATACGACAGCGTCGGGAACATCCTGTCGATGATTCATAAGTTTAATGGGTCGCAATGGACTAGGAGAAACGCCTACGCCACGGACAGCAACCGCCTGACCGGCACTACAGTCGGGCAGACTACGGCGAACTTCACCTACAACTCCCATGGCAGCATGGCCTCCATGCCGCACCTCTCCGCGATGGACTGGGACTTCGCCGAAAAACTGCGCCACATCACGCGTGGCACGACTGAGGCCTACTACAACTACGACGGCAACGGGATAAGGACTCGCAAGGTTGTCGTGAAAAATGGCGTGACGGAGACCCGCCTGTACCTCGGTGGCTTCGAGATCTGGCGCAAGTCCGTAAACGGAATGCTTGAGGCCGAGCGCGAGACCCTGCACGTCATGGACGACCGGAAGCGCATTGCAATAGTCGAAACCTTGACCGTAGAAAATGCCGTTGCGGTCGCGGCCCCCGTGCCGGTGCAACGCTACCAGCTCGACAACCACCTCGGCTCCGTATCGCTGGAGCTGGACGGGTCGGCGAACGTCATCAGCTACGAGGAATACTACCCCTACGGCGACACCAGCTACCGCGCCGGCCGCAACGCAAGCGAAGTCAGCCAGAAACGCTACCGATATACAGGAAAAGAAAAGGACGAGGAATCCTCGCTGTACTACTGCGAGCAGCGCTACTATGCAGCACACGTCTCGAGGTGGGTCTCCACGGACCCCACATGGCTTGAAGACGGCATCAACCTCTACGCCTACGTGAACGGCAACCCCGTAAGCGGCGTGGACCCGAGCGGGACGCAGACGGAAAACAATGAAGCGACTGTAAGTGATGAGTATAATGATGATAAAGCAAAAGAAAAATTAATAAGCGAAATAAGGACACATGTGCTGCCCGAATTGGGTGATGAGGGGCGAAAAAAGGTAGAGTTGGACCATGCAGGAGTTTAATAAGAGGGTAGCATAAGCTACTATATTCATTGCGCAACCCCAAAAAGGTAAAACAATGGCAAAAGTCAACTACAA
>NZ_FQWR01000004.1:0-203070 GCF_900129735.1 Fibrobacter sp. UWCM
CCATGCGCATCGCCGTCTTGGATATGCGCCTACCCGACCCGTCGTACATCATCACGAGGCGGGTTGCATGGCTGGAACCTCCGGAAGGTTCCTGCTGTAGGAATTCTACGGGCATACCTCTTTAATTATAGGAAAATATTGAATTTGTCGTAGATAAAGGGCGTGAAATTTCCTATGATTGGATTGAGTATATAAGAGGCTTGCCATGAAGGTTTATATAGCGCAGATGAACGTGGTTCCGGGAAAGCCGGAAGAAAATTTCAAGACGATGAAGGCCGCTGTCGCGCGCGCCAAGAAGGCGGGTGCGGAAATGGTCGTGTTCCCGGATTGTGCCGTTTCCGGGAATTACGAGGGGCTCGGCTCGAGGAATACGGAATGGTCGTTCCAGAAGGCTTGCTGCGATGCGGAAAATGCCTTGCAGAAACTCTCGAAGGGTATCGAAATTCTGGTGGGTTGCAGCGAGGAGTTCGACGTGTGCATGTACAACCACTACGTGAACGGCAATATGGACGGCTGGGAGCATGATTTCGAGGTGTATTCCGGCCTGCAGCAGTTTACGCTGGAAAAGGAAAGCGAGGTGGATGCCGTCTGCGGTGTGTTCGCGAAGGACAACAGGAAGCCCGTAATCTACGTGAACGCGGTGGGGACCGAAAATTCCGGAAAGAATATCTACGCACTCGACGGCGCAAGTCGCGTCTACGATGTGAGCGGGAAGGAAGTTTTCCGCATGGAGCAGTTCAAGGCGGGCGAGGCGCTCGTCGAAATCAGGAACGGCAAGGTGAAGGCTTTGCCGCTGAACGGCAAGCCCGCACCGAAGTCCGCGAAGGTGGCGGAACCGATTGCCCAGATTCACGATGCGCTCGTGTACATGATTCGCGAGAACCTTGCGCGGTTCCATATCGCACGCATGGTCATCGGTGCAAGTGGCGGTATCGACAGCGCGGTGTCTGCGGTGCTGTATGCGGAGGCGATTGGGCCCGAGAACGTGTACCTCGTGAACATGCCGACCCGCTTCAATTCCGACACGACGAAGAATGCGGCCCGCGACCTCGCAAAGAACCTGAAGACGCCCTACATGGTGGCCCCGATTTCGGACATGCTGAATGCGGTCTGCGATAGCCTTGGCAAGTGCGAGTTTGTCCGTAGCGATAGGAAAATCAAGGTGGAAGGCCTCAACTACGAGAACCTGCAGGCGCGTACGCGTTCGGCTTCGGTGCTTCTGACCGTTGCCTCCGTGCTTGGCGCCGGTGTCACCTGCAACGGCAACAAGAGCGAGGCCACTGCCGGCTACTGCACGCTTTACGGCGACAGCTGCGGCGTGATGTGCGCGCTCGGTGACCTGTGGAAGACGCAGGTGTACGAACTGGCCCGCTACATCAACCGCAAGAAAGAAATTATCCCGAAGGCCTCCATCGATATCCCGGCGAGTGCGGAACTCAGCGAGGCGATGAACGTGGACGAGGGCAAGGGCGACCCGATCAAGTATCCGTATCACGACAGGCTGTTCGCCTACTGGGTGGACCAGAACCATGGTCTCGAGGATACGGAGAAACTGCTCGAGAAGGGAACTCTCTGCAGGGAAATCGGGGCGGACCCGAAGTACTTCAAGAAACTTTTCAAGACGAAGGCCGATGCGCTCGAAGACATGCGTGCTTGGCACAGGCGATTCCGCGGCATTGCCGTGGCAAAACGCATCCAGTTCCCGCCCATCCTTTCGCTGAGCGGTATGGCGTTCGGTGGCGAGTACCGCGAGAGCCAGGGCGTGTAGGCCCGGATTTTTTGGAAAGTTCACGTTAGATAGGCAGGTAAGTTATGGTGAAGCGCTTGTTGGATGCTCTCGATTCAGTGCTGCTTGGCAAGCACGAAAGTGTTGAAATGCTCGTGATGGCGCTCCTTGCCGACGGTCACGTGCTTATCGAGGATGTTCCCGGTACGGGCAAGACGACGCTTGCGAAGGCGCTCGCCGTGGCCATAGGGGCGGACTTTGCCCGCATCCAGTTCACGCCCGACCTGCTGCCGGCCGACGTTACGGGGGGCGCCGTGTACAGGGCGAATACCGGAGATTTTGAAATCCGCAAGGGTCCCGTGTTCACGCAGGTGCTGTTGGCCGACGAGATTAACCGCGCATCCCCCCGCACGCAGAGTGCGCTCTTGGAAGCGATGGAAGAACGCCAGGTGAGTTTGGAGGGTGAGACCCACAGGCTGCCCGAACTCTTCTTTGTGCTTGCGACGGAAAACCCGGTGGAGTTCCACGGGGTTTTCCCGCTGCCCGAGGCGCAGATGGACCGCTTTATGGTGCGGCTCTCCATCGGGTACCCGACTCTCGAAACCGAAATGCAGATACTGCACGAACACCGCGAAGGCACGCCGCTTTCGCGCTTGGAACCGGTTACGAACGTGCAGGAGATTCTTGTGGCTCGCGAGAATGTGCGCAAGGTGCATATCGACGAGGCGCTCGAACGCTATGCGGTACAGCTCGTGCAGGCGACCCGCAGTGACGCGGGCGTGCGCCTTGCCGCAAGCCCCCGCGCCGGCCTCAACCTGGTGAAGATGGCGCGGGCTTCGGCCTATGTCGCGGGGCGCGACTTCGTGAATCCGGATGATATCCAGAAGGTATTCTACCCGGTCATGGAACACCGCGTGTTCCCGAAGGATGCGGGCGAGGGAGCGAGTCGCCGGATTCTTGAATCCATCGTACGCGAAGTGAAAATCCCGAAATAGAACCGCGGGGAACTATGCGCCGATTCTTGAGCTGGTTCCTGGGTGCAATACCCCGTGCGCCCAAGCGTGCGGGCCTCCTGATGCGCCTCTACTACGTGTGGGGGGAGTATTTCACGTACCCGGGCCGCGCCTGCGCCGCCCTGTTCCTCTTCTCGATTTTCGCGGGTGCATTCGCCGGCTTCTGGGCCGCCTGGGTGTTCTCGGGTTTCGTTTTCCTCTTCTTCCTCTCGCTGGTCCCGTCGCTCTTCCTCACGGCGAAAAAGACAAAGGTCTCGGGTACAATTTCCCGCATCGAGCACGCCACCGAGGGCGAAAACGCCTACGTCTCCGTGCACCTCCAGGCCGGAACCGCAATAGATTGCGTGTGGGCTTCGTGCTCCCGCATGGACCCGTCGCTCGCTGGCGAGAACTCTCCGGAAATCCGCGGGCTACCCGCGGGCGAGACGGGCGAACTGCGGGCCTGCATCCGCACCAGGTTCCGGGGGGCCTACCGCATCCCGAAGGTTTCGCTCACCGTTCCCGAAATCAAGGGCATGCTCTGCTTTCCGTTCAGGGTGGGCGAGGCGGAACTGCTTGTTTACCCGCGCCCGAAAAAGCTTGTCGCCTTCCCGTTTTTGACGGCGGGCCAGAGCGGGCTTGCATTCGTGCCGCTCCTGATGAGCAACTTTATGCGCGGGCTCGATTTTGCGGGCGTGCGCGAATACCGCGAGGGCGATTCCCTGCGCGACCTGTACTACAGGGCGTTCGCCCGTTACGGGAGGCCGTTCACCAAGGAGTTTGAGGGCGAACGCGGCGCGGGCGTGGTGCTCGTAATCGATACGCGGGCGCGGAACCTGCGCGAAAAGTCCCTGCTGGAACCGATGATCAGGCTTGCGGCGGGAATAGGGCTGTGGCTTGTTGACCGGGGGATTCTCGGGCGTCTCTTTGTGTGCGACGATGAAATTTCGATTGCGGGCACGCACGCGGAAAGCGCGCTGCTCGAAACGCTTGCGCGCATCCCCCGCGCGGAAATCTATTCGCGTGGAGATGCTCGCGATAAACGGTCGCGCGACCCGAAACAAACATCTCGGAGCCCGAGACAAACGAGTCGCGGAACGAAAAAATCTGCCCGCGAGCCGGAACTCTGGTCGCCCGCGGCGCGCCCGATGGGGCCCGTGCTCCGCGTGGGGCTCTTTGCGGCAGCCGACCCGCTTGTGAACAAGCAGGTCGTTGTTTGCGACAAGCCGGCTGAATCGCGCGACGACACCTTGTTGGTGCCCGCAGAAAACCTGGATGCGGGGGAGGTCTCGCTATGAGAAAGTTCTCCCTCCGCGAAAAGGCGAAGACTATCCTCCTCTGCGCAGCCTCGCTGAACCTGGGGCTCTCTTCGGAATTGCCCTGGCTCGGAATTGTCTTTGTCGCAGCCTTCATAATTCTCCTTTTTCGCTACGATGCGTCGCGCGTGCCGCCCTATCGCAAGTCTGTCGCCTACGGGCTAATCGTTCCCTTCGCCATCTGGTGGGTGCTTAGCCCCGAGATGGAATACGGGATGTCGCCGTGGCTCGTGTTCATCCCCGCGTATTACCTGCTTTCGCTAGCGTATTTGCAGAAGCGCAGTCTCGGGAACGGCGGCTACGATGTTTTCGTGCTGTTCAACGGTGTTGCCGTCTTGCTGCTCAGTTGTTTTCAGGCATCGCGCTATGGAGTCTTGCTTAATGTCTTTGCGTTGTTGCTCCTGCTGCATGCCTATGCACGTCCTGGAGTCAAGTGGTGGAAGCACGCGCTGTTCCTGTTGTTGTTCCTGGGGCTCTCGGCAGTTTCGTTCGGTGGGCTAAAATACTGGCAGTTGCACGGGCATAACCGCGCCGAAAGGATGGCGGACTACTACGCCAAGCGCCACCTGATGGGTTTTGACCCTGTGGTAAAGCTCGGGTCGTTCGAATCCAACTTTGCGGGCAAGTATAACCGCGAAGTCGTATTGCGCGTCTGGGACAGCCTTCCGCCTACCTACATGCGCGCTGCCGTGTACGAAAAATACGTGGGTGGCATCTGGAAACTTCCGGCACACCACGACCGCATGCTCTACGCTTCGCGCTACAAGGTGGATTACGCCGTTTTTGAAAAGGGAGATTCCGCAGCGTCTGCCGATAGTTCGCGCCCGGTGTGGGTGCAGTCCGCGCTCGACAATTTCGGGTTTGTTTTCGCCCCTTACGAAGCCGTTGCCGTTGCCGTGAAGAATGCGGATTCTGTGGAGTATTTCAAGTCGAATGTGTTCAAGCAGGGCGAAACCCGGCGGGGAGACTGGTTCTACTATATGCCGACGGATTCCGCCGACCCTAATTCCACACATAGCGGTTATGGAGATGTGCCCGATAGCGCCTACCTGCAGGTCTTTGCGCCCCTCGCAGGCTTCCTTGATACGGTTGCGATGGAAATGGGGCTCGATACGCTTGCCGAGTATCCGGGTCTTTTGAAGCCGGTAGCCTATTCCGACGCAATCCGTTCCTATTTCCTGAACCACTTTGCGTATTCCTTGAGGGTCGACGAATCCAGGGCCGTCGCCGAAGGCAAAATTGCCCCGCATTCCGACCCGCTGCGTATCTTCTGGGCGACCCGCTCGGGCTATTGCGAGTATTATGCAACGTTGTCTGTGCTCCTGTTGCGCCGTGCTGGAATCAAGGCTCGTTATGTGACGGGTTTTGCCCGCCCGGAAGTTGAGCCGGGGCGCCCGTATGCCATATTCCGCCGCAATTCGTCGCATGCATGGGTAGAAATGCGTAACATGGGAACCTGGGCAACGTTTGACCCGACGCCTCCTCTGTTCGTGGTGAAGATGGATCGCCCCTCCTGGTTTGACATGAGGTTTGAATCCATCCGTGCACGGAGTGCCCGCATATTCCATGTGCTGCGTGACGGGGAATGGAGGCTTGCGCTGAGTTCTTGGCAAGATACTGTTCAGAATATTCTTTCGAGTACGCTGTTTTACATTATCCTCGCGTGCATTGCCCTTGCCATCATCGCATTCCAGACGGTACGTACGCTTCGCCGTCGCAGGCCGAAAGCGGGTTACGCGCAGTCCGTACAGCACTGGGTTAAAGGGCTCGAGGCTGCGGAAAAGTCGCTTGCAAGAATCGGGCTTGTTCGCCATCCCGGCGAGACTGTCGGGGCGTTCCTTGCCCGCTGCGAAAGCGAAATGCCTGCGGGCGTAAGGGATTCGCGCGTATCCCGAAAGATGCAGGCACGTATACAGTCTGCGATTCAGTTCCTTCGGGAGTACGAGGAGCAGCGCTGGAGTGTATGAGACTAGGGAGGGGCTCGCACGGCGGCCCCTTCGGTGCAAAAAAGAAAAGTCCCGCTTGCGGCGGGGCTTCTCGTGTAATATCCGGTACCAGACTACTGCATCACGCGGACGAAGTTCTCAGTAGAGTTCGCCTTCGTGAGCGCGTCCGTCATGTCGTTCTCGTGGAACACAACCTTGTTCAAGTTGAGGTTGGTTACGCTGAGGGTCGGTGTAAGCGTGTAGGATTGTCCCGTAATCAGGCAATCGGAACGCCCGATTTTGATCTTGAGGCTTGCGCCGAGGATTTCCCAACTGCCGTAGGTCTTGGTTCCGCCACATCCGCTTGATGCCATTTCAGAAACGTTGCTCGTGGTGAACGTGAATTCAAACTTGCCGTCGTCGGTAATGACGAGCGTGCTCGGTGCTGTCCCGTAATTGTGCCATACCTGGGAGCCGTCCATGGTTTCGATGCCGTTTAGGTTCCAGGTGCCTACGAGGCAGTCCTCGTTCAGGCCTGCGGCGCAGAGTTCTTCAAGGGTCGGTTCGCTTTCGTCATCGCTACAGGCAGAAAGGAAGCAGAGGCTCGCTGCGGCGATGGCGGTCAGGAAAATTTTCTTCATAGTATTCCTCCGGGAATGTTTTTTAGGAATATATATAAATTTTGGGGCAAAAAGGGGCTGGTGTTGCTCTTTTATACAACGGAATTTGCTGTTTTGGACGTCAAGTGACCCCGATTTGTATTTATTTTAACTCCTGTAGGCTTGGGTTATGGGCCTATGTTGTTTATGGAGTAAAAAATGAATCTTAAGACTTTGGCGCTCGCAGCGTGCGCCGCTACGGCTGTATACGCTGCTCCGGACCCGAACTTCCACATCTATCTCGCGTTTGGCCAGTCCAACATGGAAGGTCAGGGCGATGTCGGGCAGCAGGACAAGACTGTCGATGAACGTTTCCAGGTTCTCTGGGCCGCCAATAACGGTTCCTGCTCGGGCAAGACCAAGGGCAAATGGTCTACTGCCGTGCCTCCGCTGGCGCACTGTCAGGGAGCGAAACTCGGCCCCACGGACTACTTTGGTCGTACCATGGTCGAAAAAACGGATTCCCAGATCAAGGTGGGTGTCATCGTGGTGGCTGTTGCAGGATGCAGTATCGACCTGTTTGACAAGAACAACTACGCAAATTATGCGAGGTCGCAGCAGAGCTGGATGACCCAGCGCATTAACGAATACGGAGGCAATCCCTATGGCCGCCTGATCGAGATGGGCAAGATAGCGCAGGAAGTCGGCGTCATCAAGGGCATCATCTTCCACCAGGGCGAAACGGATGCCGGTAACGGCCAGTGGCCCTCCAAGGTCAAGAGCGTCTACGACAACATCGTCAAGGATCTGGGGCTCGGTAACGATATCCCGTTCCTCGCGGGTGAGGTCTTGCGCAGCGGTAGCAGTGCCGGAGCGAACAACAACATCGCAAAACTCCCGCAGCAGTCCAAGAACTTCTACGTGGTCTCTTCCGAAGGTTTCAACCAGGCTCTGGGCGATGGTCAGAACGTGCACTTTACCGCACAGGAATACCGCGACTTCGGCAAGCGCTATGCCGAAAAGATGATCGAGGTGCTGGGCGACAAGGTCAAGCCTGTCGGGACTGCAGCCGAATCAAGCAGTAGTGAAGCTGTCGTTGAGAGTTCCTCGAGCGAGGCTGTAGTGGAATCGTCCAGCTCTAGCCGCCATCACGGCTGGCCGTCGTACTCCTCTTCTTATATCGGTACGGTCGATCCTACGGCAATCGATGTGCCGCAGGCCCAGTCGCGCTTTATCGGCAAGGCTGTCGTGAATGCGGGCAAGGTAACAATCCCGGTCGCGATGGAAAAGAGTCCGATTGTCGCTAAGGTGTTCAGCATGCAGGGCAAGGCCGTCCTCGACTTCAGTGACAGTTTTGCAGGCGGTTCGCTCGGGTTCAATACCGCAAGGCTCCCGCAGGGCAGCTACATGCTCTCCGTGCAGGTCGGTTCCGAACGCTCCGTGCAGAAGGTTCAGATAAAGTAATTAGAATACTGGAACGCGAACTCTAATCGCAAACAAGGAAAAGCCGGTTAGGAGGCAACCTTGGGTTTGGCTTGGAATGGAGTGATAGGGTAGTGTTCGAGTAGGTCCCGGGGCGCAAGCCTCGGGGCTTTTTATTTGTCGATTCCGGTTACGGTAAGCACTTTGCCTGCTACCTTGAATTTCACGTTCATTCCGGCGAACGCAATCCCATAGATGCGTTCGGGGTCGTCGTGGTAGTGGGGCCGCGGGTCCTGTTCCAGAACCTGGATGAGCGCATCCCGCTTGTCTTCGGGAATGTGCCCGAGAATCTCCGGTGCGATTTCGACCTGCAGGTTGTCGTAGCGCCTGCTTTCAGCAAAGCCGCCCGCCGCATTCGGGACAGAGTCCGCGTAGGGCAGGTAGGGCTTGATGTCTACGATGGGGGTGCCGTCCATAAGGTCGGCGCCGCTCACGACGATTTCCGGCCCGTCGTTCCCCTCAAGGCGGATTTCCTCAATCTTCACGCAGCTCATCGCAATCGGGTTCGGCCTGAAGCTACTGCGGGTGGCGAACACCCCGAGTCGCGTATTCCCGCCGAGGCGGGGCGGGCGCACTGTCGGCTTCCAGGTTTCGCGCATGTTCTCCGAAAAAATCCAGAGGAGCCACAGGTGGCTAAATCCCTCCAGCCCGCGGAGTGCGTCCGCATTCCTGAATTCAGGCTCGAACCGTATAACAGAATGCAGGGCGGGTGCAAGCCCGCTCTGCCTGGGTATCCCGAATTTTTCGGGAAAGTCGCTCTTGATGCGTGCGATTATCTTGAGGTTCAGGCTGTCCATGCCCGGAATGGCCTACGACTGCACCGTACCTTCGTCAAGCCCCATGACCGGCACGTACTTGACGGAACCGTCGGCGTGGATAATCACGGCGACGCCCGCGAGGAAGTTGAGCCAGCTCTTGTCTTCGTGGTGCTTCATTTCGAGCATCCTGTTTGTCGCGTAGACGACGAGCGGGTAGAGCATCTGGTCGTGCGAGATCACAACGCTGATGCGGCTCTGCGGGGCAACCTGCGCAAGGATGATTTCGTTCATGAACTGCGCGCCACGGGTGTCGAGGTCGTAGAAGCCGTCGTTATAGTTTATTGTCGGGTCGGTGTATTCGTTGTAGGCCCAGCGGGAAACGACATCGTACGTGGTTGCAACGCTAGCGTTGTATTCCTCAATTTTTGCGGCATCCTTTTCGAACCATCCGCCGTTCAGGTCGGCTAGAGCGGTGTGCGAAATGGTGGTTTGGCCACGGCCCTGGGCGATAGCCATGCAGGTCTGCAGGGTACGTTCGATTTCGGAATGCCAGAACTTGATTTCTTCGGTGCTGGCAATCTTCTTGCCGACTTCGCTAGCCTGGATGTATCCGAGGCCAGTCAAGAGACCGCCTTCTTCAGACTTGGTACGGTGGGCGTGACGGAGGATGAAAACGGCCTTGTCGGTCGGCTGGATTGCCGCGAAAACCTTCTGGATGCCGACGAAGCTCGTGTAGGCGGCCGCGTTCGGGTCGAACGGGGAGGTGTCGCTGTCGTCGAGGATGTTACCCGCAAATTCACCGTTGCAGGTGACCTTTACGCCCGAACCGAAGGTTACGGGTTCGGTGACGCAGCCCATGTCCGGAAGCGCGACCGCTTCGGTCGTGAATTCTACCGTCGGCGTGGTGCTTCCGCTAGATGTCGTGCCCGGGTCGACCGGTGCGATGCTGGAAGAAGAAAGTTCGATGCCGTCGGAAGACGTGCCGGGGAGAGTTCCCTCTGGCCCTGCCGAAGATGTGGGGTCGGTACCGTCGGAAGAACCTGGCTGCTCGATGCCGGAACTCGGGGTCGTGTTGTCGGGACCGCTGGAACTGTCGTCACCGCAGGCGGTGAGGGCGAGTGCAGCAAACAGGGAAATGGGGAGAACTGCTAATTTTTTCATAATTCTATATCTAATTTATTCTACCCCGATTTACAAGTAAAAATTTGGCAAAAGGTGCCCTAAAACGCCCTTTTGTGGCAATTTTCACTTCTTTTCGCCCGAATACGATGCGTCGGCGCGCTCGTTGCGGCGCTTGAGTTCCTGGTTCAGCGGCCAGTAGATGCACGCGAACAGGGCGTACCCGCACAGGAGCACTATCCAGTGGTTCAGGTGGAGGTATATTTCGAGGTAGCGCATCTCGATAAACATGATGGGGCCCGCGATGAGGAACAGCGGGAGCTGCCTGCACTGGTCGCCCAAGGAGTAGCGGCTCTCGTAGCTCACGATGGAGTTCATCATCGGAAAACTCGTGCAGAACCCGCCCATGAGGTGCTTGATGACCATGAGGCCCGAGACGACACCCGCGATGGCCGGGGCCTTGATGTACACGGGGAGCGGGGTCTTGTAGCGTACGCCGGACTTGTACTTCTGCTTTTGAAAGAAGATTACTCCTACGATGAAATCAAATGCGCATACCCCGAGGAACATGGCCTCGGTATCGGGGACGATAGGCATGAGGAAGGTGCCGAGGGCGACAAAGAAGGCGAGTCCGAGCGCGATGGAGGGAATAATCGGGATTTTGACCTTGTAGTGGAGGATTCGCACGATATGCACGTAGAGAAAGCACATAAACCCCGAAATGGCGTTTGCGGCCCCCATCGGGAGCCCGACGGCTATGTAGGCGAACCCGCAGGGGATGGGGATGGTGGCGGCTACGGCCTTGAGTTGCGGGTCCTTGGTGTAGGCGCTGAAAACGCCCAATGCGGTCACCATGAACACGAGCAGCCAGTCGTAGAACGCGAAATGGAGGTTGAGGCTTTCCAACATGGAGGGAAAATTTAAAAAAAATAGTCCTTTTCGGCTCTTTTGGGTATAGATTTCTTTATAAGGTCGTCGGATGCCGGCCAGGTCTAGTAAAAAAGAGGTCTCTATGCTTACTATTCCATGCTATTGGTATTTGGTTCCGGTTGCAGCGTTGATTGCGCTCGCCATGGCGTTATTCTTCTACCGCTTCATGAAGCGGCAACCCGACGGCACCCGCAAGATGAAGGCGATTGCGCATTTCGTGCGCGTGGGTGCATTTGCCTACCTGCGGCGGCAATACAAGACGGTCTCCATCGTATTTGCCGTGCTTTTCGTGGTATTCGTGGTGCTTGCCGTCATGGGCATCCAGAACCCGTTCGTACCGGTGGCCTTCCTTACGGGTGGCTTCTTCAGCGGGCTTTGTGGCTTTTTGGGCATGAAAACCGCGACATACGCGAGTTCCCGTACGGCGAATGGCGCCATCAGCAGCCTGAACCGCGGGCTTGTCATCGCGTTCCGGAGCGGTGCTGTGATGGGGCTCGTGGTGGTGGGTTTCGGCCTGCTCGATATTTCGGCCTGGTTCTTTGCGCTCAACTACATCTACGACAACAACGTGTGGAATTTCGGCGCCGATGTGGCCACAAAGCTCTCGCTCGGGGCCTGGAGTGCTGATATGGTGAATAACGCAGAATGGGCGCACGCGAAGATGGTGGAAATCACTACGACCATGCTTACCTTCGGGATGGGTGCCTCCCTGCAGGCGCTGTTCGCCCGCGTGGGTGGAGGCATTTACACGAAGGCGGCCGATGTCGGCGCCGACCTTGTGGGCAAGGTCGAGGCGGGCATCCCCGAGGATGACCCGCGCAACCCGGCGACCATTGCGGATAACGTCGGTGACAATGTGGGGGATGTCGCCGGGATGGGCGCCGACCTCTACGAATCTTACTGCGGGTCCATACTCTCGACGGCTGCCCTCGGGGCGGCCCTCCCGATGGGCGGCATGAAGCTCGTAATCGCCCCGATGGTGGTGGCGGCAATCGGGATTGTCCTTTCCCTCGTGGGGATTTTTGCGGTGCGCACGAAGGAAACCGCCGACACGAAGTCGCTGTTGCGTTCGCTCCTTACGGGGACGCTTGGCTCCTCGGTGCTTATCCTCGTGGCGCTCCTCGTGCTCGTGAAACTCGACTTCATATCGATGGGCATATTCGGCTCCGTGCTTTCGGGCCTTGCCGCGGGAATCCTTATCGGGCAGTTTACCGAGTACTACACTTCCGATGCGTACAAGCCCACGCGCGGCATTGCGGGCCAGGCGAAGCTCGGGGCTGCGACCACGATTATCGACGGCATTTCCGTCGGCATGTTCTCCACGGGGCTCCCGGTGGTAACGATTGTGGTGGGTATCATCTTCTCGTTTGGCTGCTCCGGCGGATTTGACAACATGGCGATGGGCCTCTATGGCGTGGGCTTTGCCGCGGTGGGTATGCTCAGCACGCTCGGCATTACGCTTGCGACCGATGCCTTCGGGCCGATTGCCGACAACGCGGGCGGCAACGCCGAGATGGCGGGCCTCGACCCCGAAGTGCGCGCCCGTACCGACGAACTCGATATGCTCGGGAACACTACCGCCGCGACGGGCAAGGGATTCGCGATTGGCTCTGCCGCCCTTACCGCGATGGCGCTGCTCGCTTCTTACGTAGAAGAAGTGAAGATTTGGCTCGGGCACCTCGCGACCTCTGCGGAGGGCGTGTGGAAGGTGGGCTCCGTCGCGTTTGCGAACGGCGCGAGCGACCTTGCGAATGCGCTTTCGGGAGTCGCTGGCGTCAAGTTCCTGGATGGCGGCACGCGTGCGATTGCCGAGAACGGCGACCTGCTCGGTATGGTCGCGAACAAGGTAAATTACGCGGACTTCATGCAGATATACAACCTGAACCTGATGAACCCCATGCTGCTCGGCGGACTGTTTATCGGCGCGATGATGACGTT
Organism: Fibrobacter sp. UWCM; assembly: GCF_900129735.1. NCBI lineage: Bacteria > Pseudomonadati > Fibrobacterota > Fibrobacteria > Fibrobacterales > Fibrobacteraceae > Fibrobacter > Fibrobacter sp. UWCM. Next base: position 12,786 of record NZ_FQWR01000004.1, read on the forward strand.
CGTGTTCTGTGCGCTCACCATCAAGGCGGTGGGGCGTGCTGCAAGTGCTATGGTGGAGGAGGTACGCCGCCAGTTTCGCGAGATTCCGGGAATCATGGAGGGCACCGCCGAGCCGAACTACGCGCGCTGCGTGGATATCTCGACGACGGGTGCCCAGCACGAGATGATTGTGCCGTCTATCCTTGCGGTGGTCGTGCCCGTGCTGGTGGGCCTATTCATGGGTGTAGCGGGCGTGTTCGGGCTGTTGGCCGGCGGGCTTGCGAGCGGGTTTGCGCTTGCCACCATGCTTAATAACTCGGGTGGCGCCTGGGATAACGCGAAGAAGTTTGTCGAGAAGGGCAACTATGGTGGCAAGGGCTCCGATACGCACAAGGCTGCCGTGGTGGGCGATACCGTGGGCGACCCGTTCAAGGATACCGCGGGCCCCTCGCTCAACATCCTCATCAAGCTCATGACCATGGTGAGCGTCGTGTTTGCCGGCGTCATCGTCCGCTTTGGAGATATGTTCTTCTGATTGCCCATGACTTTAAATTCCTCTTTATTATATTTTTGAAATATAATAGGAGGAAATATGACAAATTTATGGTGTCATCCTGGACTGTTGTCATCCTCGCGAAGGCGAGGATCCATACATTTTGCATTTGCACTTTTCTTGGCGTTTTTCTTTGTCGCCTGTGGCGATGACGGCAGCGATTTCGCAACGAAGCCTTCCGGCGATTCGTCTTCTTCTGTTATGTCCAGCAGTTTGGCGAAATCTTCGTCTAGTATTATATTGCAGTCGAGCGATGGCGAGACAAACGTGTCCAGTAGCAGTGCTGAATCTAGTAGCAATAGGGGAGATGGCGAATTTCATTCATCAAGTTCAGAGCAGGCTCTGTCCGTCATGACGAACAGCAGTTCTGCGAAGTCGTCTGATCCTGAAGATAAAAGGGATCAGTGTAATGTTGAAACAGACGAGAACTGCTTTAAGGACGAACGTGACGGCCAAACTTACAGGACTGTGAAAATTGGTGACCAAGTATGGATGGCGGAGAACCTGAACTACGAAACGTCGAATAGCCAATGCTACAACGATTACACCAGCAACTGCGCCAAGTACGGTCGCCTTTATTTATGGAGTGACGCCATGGATAGTGCTGGTATATGGAGTACGAACGGCAAGGGGTGCGGATATGACAAGAGGTGCTCGCCGACTTATCCCGTGCGTGGCGTTTGCCCCACAGGTTGGCATCTACCCAGCAAAATAGAGTGGAAAACTTTGTGCACTGCAGTCGGCGATTCTTCCACTGCTGGAACAAAACTCAAGTCAACGTCTGGGTGGTTTAGCAATGGCAATGGCACGGATGATTTTGGGTTCTCGGCGCTGCCTGCTGGCAGGGGTGGCTCTGGGTATTACAGTGAGCGCTACTACGCGTTTTTCTGGAGTTCTACTGCGTACGATAGCAGAAATGCGTACCAAATGAGTTTGTACTACGACAACGACTATGCAGAGCTGCCTCACGTCCTTGTGTACTGCGCTTATTCTGTCCGTTGCGTGAAGGACTAATTCTATATTTGCCCGCGATGAAAATCCTGTTCACAGACCTTGACGGCACGCTCCTGACCGACGACAAGCGCATTTCGGAAACCGATATGCGCTCTATCCGCGCGATGATCGATGCGGGACACAAGTTCGTGATGACTACAGGTCGGCCGCTCACGAGCGTCAAGCAGTTGGCGGAACAGTACGGGTTCCTGGAACCGGGATTTTTCCTCGTGAGTTTCAACGGCGGGCTCATCTACGATTGCGGCGCAAAGAAGCCGATTCTCACGCGGTACATTCCCGTCGACGAGGTCAAGGCCATCATGGATGCCGCGCATGCCCGCGGGATGCACGCGCACACCTACTCGGGCGACCTTGTTGTTTCGGAATACGAGACGGAACAGCTCAAGACGTATTGCCGCCTGATGAAGATGGGTTACGTTGTCGTGAAGGACATCCGCGAGTATTACGGCGAGTTCGTCAATGTAGTGGTGAAGCCGCCCATCAAGGTGAATATCATTACGCCTTTCGAACATTCTGGCCTCGTGGATTTCCGCACCGAGATGCGCAAGACTACCGAGGGCAAGCTCTTTGACGTGTTCAGCAAGCCCGAGATGCTCGAGTTCTCGCACATGCAGAGCAACAAGGGAACTGCGGTACGCTTTATGGCCGACTTCTACAAGGTGCCGCTATCCGATACGATTGCGGTGGGAGACGAAGAGAACGATTGCCCGATGATAGAGGCGGCAGGTACCGGTGTCGCGATGGCGAACGCCTCGCAGGTGGCTAAAGACATTGCCGACTACGTGACGGTTAACGACAACAACCATTCGGGAATCACCGAGGTTATCGAGAAGTTCGTGCTTGGCTAGGGATAGATTTTCTATATTCTCCCTAGAGGTTTTACTATGAAATTCTTTGTGACAGGTGTGGGTGGCCAGCTGGGCCACGACGTGATGAATGAACTTGCGAAGCGTGGCCATACGGGCGTGGGCTCGGATATGGCTCCGGCCTATAGCGGAGTTGCCGACGGTTCTGCCGTGACGACGATGCCTTACGTGCAGCTCGACATTACGGATGCTGCGGCTGTTGAGAAGGCAATTTCGGAAGTGAACCCGGATGCGGTGATTCACTGTGCGGCATGGACGGCTGTGGACATGGCCGAGGACGACGCGAATGTCGCGAAGGTGCGTGCGGTAAACGCGGGCGGTACGCAGAACATCGCGAATGCCTGCAAGAAACTCGGCTGCAAGATGACCTACATCAGCACGGACTACGTGTTTGATGGCCAGGGAACGGAACCCTGGAAGCCCGACTGCAAGGATTACAAGCCTCTCAATGTTTACGGCCAGACAAAGCTCGAAGGCGAACTCGCCGTGAGCGGGACTCTCGAAAAGTACTTTATTGTGCGTATCGCCTGGGTGTTCGGCCTCAACGGCAAGAACTTCATCAAGACGATGCTCAACGTGGGTAAGACCCACGATACCGTGCGCGTGGTGAACGACCAGATTGGAACGCCCACCTACACGCTCGACCTTTCTCGCTTGCTCATCGACATGAACGAGACCGAAAAGTACGGCTATTACCATGCTACGAACGAGGGCGGGTTCATCAGCTGGTACGACTTTACCTGCGAAATCTACAGGCAGGCTGGCATGGCGACGAAGGTTGTTCCGGTAACTACAGCCGAATACGGCCTCAGCAAGGCGGCGCGCCCGTTCAACAGCAGGCTTGACAAGAGCAAACTTGTGGAAGCCGGATTCAAACCGCTCCCCACGTGGCAAGATGCCCTCGCTCGTTACCTGAAGGAAATTGAAGCGTAGGTTTGTTGTGTCATTCTTAGCGAAACGCCGCAGGCGTGAAGTCGAAGAATCTAGTGAGGAATTGTAAAATGGATAAGGAAACTTACCGCGAAGTGATGCCCGGGGAACTCCCGTGCGAAGTGCCGGAATGCGACGGCGTGATGGTTGTCGATCCCGACAACAGCTACAAGCTTACCTGCGACAAGTGCGGACACATTAAGGAATGACACTAATGTGTCATCCTGAGCGGAGTGCGTAGCACGTAGTCGAAGGATCTGGATCCTTGATAATGAGTAATGATAGAGTAGTCCTTTTTTCGTCATTCTCGCGGAGGCGAGAATCTGCTTGAATGGATAACTCATAGCTAGAATGTCTTACGAGAACTTGAAAATTGCTTACCCCGACCTTCCCGTCGTTGAACATCGGGAAGAGTTTTTCGATTTGCTCGAAAAACACCAGGTAGTGATTGTCAAGGCAGATACCGGTTCCGGCAAGTCGACGCAGTTGCCGAAGTTCCTTTTAGAGTGGTATGCTGCAGTTCGTCATTCTCGCGAAGGCGAGAATCTTAATGATGCTGTTCGAGAAGGGGATCCCCGCGAAGGCAGGGATGACAAGAGAGGTTTCAAAATCGGTGTGACAGAACCCCGCCGGCTTGCGGCGATTTCCATTGCAGACCGCCTGCGCGAAGAACTCAAGGACGAAACGCTCGTCTCTACGAAAATCCGTTTTTGGGAACAGGGCCAGAGCGACGCCCCCATCAAGGTGATGACGGACGGCATCTTGCTACAGGAATTCCGCCGCGACAGGCTCTTTAGGCAGTATTCGGCCATCGTGATTGACGAGGCGCATGAACGCTCGTTGAACATCGACATTCTGCTCGGCATTTTCAAGACGGTTTTGCAGGCTCGTCCGGAATTCAAATTGATTGTGGCCTCTGCGACGCTCGATGCCAAACTTTTTGAGGAATTCTACGACAACAGCTGCGTGCTCGAAGCCGAGGGACGAACGTTCCCCGTCGATGTGGAGTACTATTTCGGCGACGGTTCGACAGGCTCACCGACCTTAAGTAAGGTCACTGAGCGTAGCCGAAGTGAGCTTGCCGAAGGGCCGAGAAACCGCGACACTTGCGGCAAGGGCGATTCGGGCTTGCTCGACGAGGCGCGCGATGCGATTCTTGACTTGGAAACGCGCCACCGCGACCACCTGCTCTGTTTTTTACCGACGGAACGCGATATCCAGGACTTGGCGGGCGAACTTGCTCACGAACTGGATTCTGCGACGTTTGATATTCTCCCGCTTTACGGGCGCATGAGCCCCGATGAACAGCGCCGCATTTTTAAGCATACGGAAAAGACCCGCGTTGTGCTCGCGACGAACATCGCGGAAACATCGCTCACGATTCCGGGAATCGCCTACGTGGTCGATACGGGAACAGCGCGTATTTCGCGGTACAACGCGCAGTCGCGTATCCAGGGATTGCCTGTCGAGGACATCTCGAAAGCGTCTGCGCGGCAACGTACCGGGCGTGCGGGGCGCGTAAAGCCCGGTGTGTGCATCCGCCTCTATTCTCCCGAGGATTTCGAGAAGCGAGACGAGTTTACGGAGCCGGAAATCCGGCGGAGTAATCTCGCGAACGTTGTCCTGCAGTTGCGCAGCCTCGGGCTGGAACTCGAAAATTTCCCGTTTTTGCAGTCGCCACCGCATTCGGCGTTCCGTGGCGCGTACAAGACGCTTTTTGAACTCGGTGCGCTTACCGCCGATAATTCCAGCGGGCATGTAACCAAGCTCGGCCGCGAGATGACGCGCCTCCCGATGGACGTGGCACTCTCGGCGGTGCTCCTGCGGGCGCGCGATGCGGGCGTATTGCAGCCCGCATTGATTGTCTGCTCGGCGCTCTCCATCCAGGACCCGCGCGTGGTGCCGAGCGAAGAACCCGAACGCACCCGCATCCGCCAGCTGCACCGCAAGTTCGCGGGCCACAAGAGCGATTTCCTCACGTTCATCTGCATGTGGAACGCCTTCTGTGCCGAATGGGATGGCAAGACCTGGAACAAGTTGCGCAAGTTCTGCGACAAGAACAGCCTTCATTTTTTGCGGTGCCGTGAATGGATTGATCTGTACGAACAGTTTGGGCGCATCCTCGATGTGAAATTCGAGAATCGCGTGTGCCCGCTCGACAGTTTCCATCGCGACAATTTGCACATCGCCTTGCTTTCGGGATTCTTGGGTGGTATTGCCCTGCGCGACTTGGAAAACGGCTGTTACCGCCTGGTGAGCGGGCGCGAGACGCACGTGTTCCCGGGCAGTGACCTTTACGGCAAGAGTGCGGAATGGCTCTTTAGCGCCGAGGTGCGCGAGACAAGCCGCATATTCCTCAACAAGGCCGCCGAAATCAAGCCCGAATGGATTATGCAGGTGGCGGAACCTTTCTGCACGCGCCGCTGGTATGCGCCCACATGGAACCAGGAACGCGGTTTCGTGGAAGCGGTGGAAGAGGTGAGCTTCCGCGGGCTCGTGATTAGCCGCGGCCACCGCGTGGATTTCGCCCGCGTGAATCCCGACGAATGTGCCGAGATTTTCTGGCGCGAGGCCGTTGTGCTTGGCCAGATGGCGCGCCCCTTCGCGTTCATGACGCACAACGAGCGTGTGGTCGAGGATTTGCATGCGCTGGAAGCCCGCAAGCGCCAATTCGGGCTTGCCCCGAGCGAAGATGCTTTGGTTGATTACTACACGCGCATCGCGCATGAAGTCAATTCCATCAAGACATTGAAGGACTACATCCGCGAGCATACGGACCAGTTCCTGAAATTCGATGCGAAATACTGGCTGGAGCAGAATGAGTTCGGAGGTCAGAATTCGGAATTCGGAATTGAATTGAAAAAAATCGGTGTGAAAATACCACTAACGAAAACTCCGAAATCTGAAATCAGAATTCCGAATTCTCTCGGCGGTTCGCTGGAACAGTTCCGCATTGAAGGGCTAGATGGCTCCAACCGCATGGTGGTGGGCGAGATGGTGTTTGATGCGATGCGCGACTGCGACGGCATTACGCTGGACTTGCCTTACGACATGCTCCCGCAGGTGACGCCCGCGACACTCGCACTTTCAATTCACCAGTGGCGCGAATGGATGGCAGAATCTATCATCCGCGAGATGCCCAAGGCCGCAAAAAAGCTACTGGAAGGCAAGCGAACCTTTATTGACGATGCCTTCTGCGACAAACTTAAGGCGAACCCGCACAAGGCTCCGCTATTCAGCCTCTACGAGGTATTCTCCGAAATCAAGCAACTCAATTGCGACATCCCGACGGTCACGCCCGAGAAGGAAAACCACCTGCGCTTGCACATGAGAATCTTCAAGCATGGCTTTGCCGAAAAATTTCCTGTGAGCCGAAGCCGCCAAGCGGAAGCTGGCGGTGTAGGCGAGAGTGAGCGCTTGCCGGAGACAAAAAACTTGAATTTAGCGCGAACGGTCGCTATAGAACTCAATCCCGAGTGGGGGAGTTTCCGACTCTTTGCCGCGGTCCGCCCCGTTCTCGTGACTTTCGGTATCGACTTTGCGCTTGGCGACATGCGCTTTGGATGGCGCTTGGGCGAATCGGCACTCATGACCCCGGCAGAATCAGCCTTCTGGCAATCGTTCCGCAAACGCGTAGTGGTTCGGCAGGCTCACCAACCTGGCAAGGTCACTGAGCCAGCCGAAGTGACCGATGCTTCCTCCTCGCTCATTGTCGATCGCCTGAACATGCTCGAAACGGGCGGCCTGTATTCCGACGGGTTCCAGACCGCGCTCAAGTCGTGGGTGCTGAAATCGCTCACTGCGGATAAACTAGATGCAAACCGTTGCGTGCGCTTTTCGGGCCTCGAGTATTCCCGCGGCAAAAAGATTCGCGACTTCAGGAACCTTGCCGCAACTACCCGTAGTGAAGATGAAGTTGTCCGCCTTGCACTCGTGCGAGCCACGTATGAATCCGCCCTTCTCGGGGCCGAATCCTTTGTCAAGTTCTGGGACGTTCTTCGGGAATTTTCGGTTGCGATGCGCCAGGGAGACGACCACGCACGCGATTCCATTGCCGCACTCATGGCAAGCAACAAGTCCATCACGAACATAGTCACTCTCTATTCCCCTGACCGGAATAATACTTTGTTTGAAAGGCTCAACGTGCTCGCCGGCGCACTTGATGCCTGCGATTCAAAAACACTTGATGCCCGCAATTCATCTTCAATCGGAGAAAAAATAGACCTCTCCGTCAAGGACCTCCGCGAAAAGTTCCGTCCCTTCCTCAAGGCCCGCTTCATGAAGGACCATGAACTCAAAAATGCACGTGAAATCCTTTCGAAGATGGAACGCATGCTGCAGGACGACCCGGAATATCCGGAGCTCTACCTGCAGGCTTGCGCGATGCTCGAGGACTTCGAAATCCTCAAGTTCAAGCGCAAGGGCGACGATAGCGAGGATACCATCGAGGAGGACTCCCTTGCACGCCTTAAGAGCCGCTTTGGACGGATAAAGTAAGCCCCGCGCGCGCCATACCTTCAATAAACATCTGCTAACCCATCAATAAGCGGCTTTATTCCCGTTAATAAACATCTAGAAACCCGCAAACTCTAGAAACCAATGACTATTGACTAGGGACTAAATTTCTACATGGCGTCCTTTCAGGACGCATGTAGGGCGGCTCGGCTATGCCAACGCAATACTTGCGTTGTCGCAGCTCTCGCCTTTTTCTACATTTTCCCCCGTATGTTTACGGGAATTATTCAATCTACCGGCGAAATCGTCTCGATAGAGTCTCGAGGCGATGCGCTTTCGATGCGCCTCAGGTCGCCGGGATTTTTCAAGAATTGCAAACTGGGCGATAGCGTCGCTAACGACGGTGTGTGCCTTTCCATTGAATCTTGTACCGATGATGAAGCCGTTTTTTGCCTGATGCACCAGACTGTCGAAAATACCGCCTTCAAGCAGGCCGCAGTCGGTAAACTGGTCAATCTGGAACTTCCGTGCCGTGCCGATAGCTTTATGGGCGGGCACTTCGTGATGGGCCATGTGGACTGCGTTACCGAGGTCATCCAGGTGGTTCCGCGCGAAACGGGCGTGGAAGTCGACCTGAAGATGCCTGCGGACCTCAAGCGCTACATTATCCGCCGCGGTTCCATCTCCCTGAACGGCATCAGCCTTACGGTCGCCGAGAAGTTCGAGGATTCCATCCGCGTGTGCATCATACCGGAAACCCTTGCCCGCACGAACCTGCGTAACTGGGTTGCCGGGACCATTGTGAACGTGGAAGTCGACATGCTCGGCAAGTACATTGAAAATTATCTGAAGGAACGTGACCTTGCTTAATACGATTGAAGAGGCCATTGAAGATTTTAAGAACGGCAAGTTCTTGATTGTGGTCGACGACGAAGACCGCGAGAACGAGGGCGATTTCGTCATCGCCGCCGAAAAGATTACGCCCGAGAAGGTGAACTTCATGCTCCACGAGGGCCGTGGCGTGCTTTGCTGCCCGCTGCCTATCCAGCGCTGCCATGAACTGAATTTGACCCGCCAGACTGCGGAAAATACCTCGATTCTGGGTACGCCGTTCACCATCATGGTGGACAAGATTGAAGGCTGCACAACGGGTGTTTCTGCCCACGACCGTGCGGCGACGATTCTTGCCCTTTCGGACCCTGCTTCCAAGCCGAGCGATTTTGGCCGTCCGGGGCATATTTCGCCCCTCTACGCGCAGGAAGAAGGCGTGCTTCGCCGTGCAGGCCATACCGAAGCAGCCGTTGACCTCGCAAAACTTGCCGGACTAAGGCCCGCCGCCGCCCTCATTGAAATCATGAACGAGGACGGCACCATGGCCCGCATGCCGCAACTTCAGGAAGTGGCGAAGAAGTTCGGCTTCAAGATTATCTCCATCCGCGACCTGATCGACTACCGCCTCAAGAACGAGAAGCTGGTGCAGCGCGTGGCCGCCCCGCATGTGAGTACCAAGTACGGCGACTTTACCGCATACGCCTACAAGAGCAAGACCGACGGCGTGGAACACGTGGCGTGGGTCGCGGGTAACCCCGACTTCAGCAAGCCGGTTTACGTGCGCGTGCACAGCGAATGCCTTACGGGCGACATTTTCGGTAGCCTCCGCTGCGATTGCGGCGAACAGCTCGCCGCCGCCATGAAGTTCATCGGCGAGCACGGCGGCGTGTTCCTGTACATGCGCGGGCAGGAGGGTAGGGGTATTGGCCTCTGCAACAAGTTGCGTGCCTACGAACTGCAGGAAAAGGGCTTGGACACGGTCGAGGCGAATCTGCACCTCGGGTTCAAGTCGGACCTCCGCCAGTACGGTACGGGCGCGCAGATCCTTGCCGACCTCGGCGTGAAGGAAATGCGCCTCTTGACCAACAACCCGAGCAAGATTTCGGGCATTACCGCCTACGGGCTCAAGATTGTGGAGCGCGTTCCCATAGAAATCAAGCCGAACAAGGAAAACCTGTTCTACCTGCTCACCAAGCAGAAGAAGATGGGCCACCAGCTGCATATCGACGGCGCGGTGCCCGAAGAGAATTTGAAAGAGGAAAAATAAGATGGCTAAAGAAATCAAGAATTCCCTCAATGGCTCTGGCCTCAAGATTGCAATCGCGGTCGCCCGCTTCAACGAGGTGGTGACCGACAAGCTCCTGGAAGGGGCGCTCCGCCAGCTTGAACTGCTGGGTGTTGCCGACAAGGACGTGACTGTCGTGCGTGTTCCGGGCGCATTCGAACTCCCGGGCGTTTGCCGCAGGCTAGCCGATTCCAAGAAGTACAGTGCAGTGATGGCCATCGGCGCCGTGATTCGCGGCGAGACGAGCCACTACGACGTGGTGGTGAACGCTTCTACCGGCGGTGTCGCAAGCATCGCTGCCGAAGGCAAGCTCCCCGTGATTCTCGGAATCCTCACGACCGATACCGTTGACCAGGCGATGAACCGCGCTGGCCTCAAGGCGGGTAACCTCGGTGCAAACTGGGCATCCACCGCCGTCGAAATGGCGAATTTGTATAAGGTCATTTAATCATGCCGAAAATATCTTACAGACCCGCGCGCGTTTTTGCCATGCAGCTCCTGTATGCCATGGAAATTACGGGCCAGACTCCGGGGGAGGCGCTTCCGGGTATTCTTGAATCCCAGCCTCTTGCCGACGAACAGAAAAAGTACGGAATGAACCTTGTCGACCTGGTGCAGGCACACAGGGATGAACTCGACGAGGATATCAAGTCGGCATCGGCCCACTGGGAAATTGACCGTATGGCGAAACTCGACCGCATTGTGTCGCGCATCGCGATGGTCGAACTCCTGTACGTTCCCGATATCCCCATCAAGGTGGCTATTTCCGAAGCGGTGCAAATCGCGACCAAGTACAGCACGGATGGCTCGGGTGCCTTTGTGAACGGACTCCTTACCGGGTTCATGCAGAAACACAATATTGTCGCAACCACGCCGACTCAAAAATCTAAAGCGAATAAGGGAGTATAGTTCATGCTCAAGGAAAAATGGATGAAACACATATTTGCAGGTATTTCCTGCCTCGTCGCTCTTGTCGTGTATGCGCTGACCATGGCGCCCACGGTGAGCTTCTGGGACTGTGGCGAGTTTGTTGCCTGCGCTAACACCCTCGGCATCCCGCACCCTCCTGGAACGCCTTTCTTCGTGTTCTTCGCCCGTGCGGTCATCGTGCTGCTCCCGTTTGTCGAAGAAATCGCGAAGCGCGTGAACTACATCTCGGTGTTCAGTTCTGCGGCAACGGTCTATGTGACGGCCCTCTTTGCCTGGGATCTCCTTGCTGCCGTTCTCGATTCCGTGAAGACGGATGCAGACAAGCTTGGTCAGCCTATCTTCAGTAAGCTGTCCGACAAGATTAGCGGCAATGTCCGCACGATCGTTCTCGGCACAGCCGCTCTCGTGGCCGGTTTCCTCCTCACGTTCTCCGACACCTTCTGGTTCAATGCGGTCGAAGCCGAAGTCTACGGCGTCGCTATGTTTATCTTGATGCTCATCTCGTACCTGGGACTTGTGTGGTACAAGAAGCGCGACGAAGAGGGCAGCGACAAGATTCTGATTTTCATCTGCTACATCGCCTTCCTCGGCGTGGGCGCGCACCTCTACACGATGCTCACGGTTCCTGCCGTGTTCGTGCTCCTGCTCGTTGCCCAGCCCAAGAAAATCCCGGAACGTCTGCCCATCTGGATTACGGGAACGCTCCTCTGCTCCGTGATATACATGGTCTCGGCATTCATCGAGATTTCTTTTGTCTGCCTTGTCTTGCTTGCCATACTTGCATTTGCAAAGCCGTTCTCTGCGAACGTGAACCACGCCGTGCGACTCTCCCTCGCGTTTGCGTTCTTTGCCCTGATTGGCTATAGCACGCACCTCTACATTCCTATCCGTTCGGAACTGAACCCGATTATCGACGAGAACAATCCCGAAATCAACATCCGTGACGAGCAGGGCAACCTGCAGCTCGGTAACCTGTTCAAGAGCCAGAACTGGGAAGCGTTCAACAACTTCGTGGAGCGCAAGCAGTACGGTTCCGAAAGCATGCTTACCCGCGCGTTCTACCGCCGTTCCCAGGTGGCGCACCAGGTGCTCTCTTTCCCGAACATGAGCTACGGTGGTTACCAGATGGCGCAGTACCTGCCCTACAAGGTGGGTGGTGTGAACTACGCGAACGGGGTCTACACCTTCGACAAGGGCGATAACGTGCCCCTGAAGCGCTTCGGCTATGATTTCCCGACGCAGATGACCATGATGGGTGACCAGATTCCCAAGCAACTTTTCGTATTCCTTATCTTTAACGGTCTTCTGGTTCTTGTCTGCGTGTTCATCTACAAGCGCAACAAGCATCTGGGCATATTTACGTCGGTGCTTTACGGGCTCTGCTCGCTGGGGCTCCTGTTCTACATCAACTTCGCCGACGGTACCCGTATGGAGGGCCGCGAGCACGATTACTGGGTGTCCGTCATGACGCGTAACGTGGGCGACCTGAATTCCATGGGCGCACAGATTGGCTCCGTGCCCGATCCGAACGACTTGATTGACCTCCGCCAGAATATCGAACGTGCTAAACTGCGCGTAGAAACTATGCGCCAGCGCGGTGCATCTGCGGGCGACATTGCAAAGGTCGAGAAGGAAATTGACGTTTACGAGCATTCTCCGGCGTGGGTGAACTGGAAGAAAATCGAGAGCGGCTTTGCCCAGCGCGGTCTCCGTGCCCCGTTCCCGGAACCAGTCCACATGGAAGTGCGCGAACGTGACTACTTCTACACGCCTGCCTTCATCTTCATGAGCCTGATTTTTGGCGTGGGTGCAGGCATTCTCGTGTTTACCTGCGCGACAAGTTCCGCGGCTGCGTTTACGATGCCTCTTGCCGCAATTCTCGTGCTTGTTTCCTTTGCAGTCCCGTGCGCCTCCAACTACAAGGAACATGACCGTTCCGGCCTGTGGGTGCCTTGGGATTACGCGTACAACCTGCTCAACAGCTGCCGCCCGAATGCGATTCTCTTCACGAACGGCGACAACGATACCTTCCCGCTGTGGTTTGCACAGGAAGTTGCGGGCATCCGCAAGGACGTGCGCGTGGTGAACCTCTCGCTGGGCAATACTGACTGGTATATCAAGCAGATGCTCGATAACGAGCCGGTCCTGAAGCTCAGCTATACGCACAAGACCATCGATAGCGACATGGTGCTCGACAACAGTTCGTACAACAACCCGAACCATGCGACTTCTACCTGGGTCAAGAATGCCCAGCGCCTGATGCCCAAGCTCAAGGAACGCATCGACCAGATGGAAGGCCAGCAGCTTTCTGCTGCCGATTCCGCGAAACTCCTGCAGTTCAAGGTGCATTACCAGGTGTGGGATGCCTTTACCGAATGGGCCGCACGCACCCGCAGCTCGACGATGCTCACGCAGCACAAGCTCGTGATTGACCTTGCTCTCCAGAACATGGACAAGCCCATCGAGATTTCGACGACGGTCGGTACCTCCAACTTCATGGGCCTCGAGAAGTACATGGTGCAGGAAGGCCTCGTCTATAACCTGGTGAAGGGCGACCTTGAACCGAAGCGCAACGCGTTTGACGCGAAGTATGCAGCAGATCTCATCGATACCGTGTTTAAGTTCCGCGGCCTCGGCGATGGCACTGCCTACATCAACGACGAAACGAACCGCCTGCTTTCGAGCTACGTTTCCCTGTACCTGCAGATTTCGTTCGACGCCCGCGAAAAGATTGCGGCGCTCCGTGCGAGCCGTCCGTTTACCGCCGAAAAGAAGGCGCAGGCGGACAGCCTTACCAATGCTGCAATCAAGTACCTGGAACTCGGCCAGAAGCAGTTTAGCGACGAATGGCGCTGCTACTGGGCCGCTGCGTTTGTCTACGATATCGTGGGCGAAAAGCAGAAGGCGATGGATGTCCTTGAACTCGGGCTCAAGAACGTTCCTGAATACGACGAAGGTGGCCGTGCCCGCCTGATGATGAGCAAGGAACAGATCAAGAATAGCCCCGAAAAGCCGATGGTGGTCGAGGAGCCTGCCGCAGATACGGCACAGCCCAATTCCGCCAGCGCAGATTCCAATCCGGTGGTAGCCGCCGCCAACTAGCGTAGAGGTCGTGATGGATTTAAGCATGGTCATTCCGGTCAAGGAAGAAAGCGAAAACCTTCCGGAACTCATGAAAGAGATTGTCGCCGCGATGGAACCCACGGGTTTTACCTACGAGGTCATCGCCATCGACGACGGCAGCCGCGACAACACGTGGGAAGTCCTCGAAGGGCTCTCGAAGGAATACCCCTTCCTGAAGGGGTTCCGCTTCCAGTTCAACTGCGGCAAGGCCGACGCACTCGCCTTCGGTTTCTCGAAGGCGACGGGTCGCTACGTGGCAACCCTCGATGGCGACCTGCAGGACGACCCGCTCGAGATTCCCAAGATGATAAAGATTCTCGAGGAAGGTTACGACCTGGTTTCGGGCTGGAAGGTTCGCAGGCTCGATCCTTGGCACAAGACGCTCCCCTCCAAGCTGTTCAACCTGACCGTATCGATTGTCTGTGGCAAGCGCCTGCACGATTTCAACTGCGGCATCAAGGCTTATCGCAGTTCCGTGGTGCGCTATATCGAACTCTATGGCGATTACCACAGGTTTATCCCCGTGATGGCCAAGTGGCAGGGCTTCCGCATTACCGAGATGCCCGTCGCGCACCGCGCCCGCATTCATGGCGTGTCCAAGTACGGCATTTCGCGCCTCGTTTCCGGGTTCCTCGACCTGGTTTCGCTCATGTTCATGCGCAGTTTCTCGAACAAGCCGTTGCATTTCTTTGGCCTGATTGGCCTTGTCTTTATGCTTCTCGGGCTTGGCGTTTGTGGCTATTTCGGTTACGAATGGCTCCAGACGGGTGCGATGCACGTGCGTCCGCTCCTGCTTGCGGGCGGTTTCTCGCTTGTGATGAGCGTGCAGTTCTTTTCGCTCGGGCTTCTGGGCGAGATGCTGAACGGCAACCGGCGCAGAACGTACCCTGTGGCGGAAAATTTTGGAGTCAAAGATTTGTAGATTGTCGTTAGGAGTTGTATAGATTATGGATTTCCCGAAGAGTCTGGTTATTGTTCCCACGTATAACGAGAAGGAAAACATCCTCCTCATCATTTCGGCGATTCTCGAGCAGAACGCATGCCTCGAGGTGCTTGTCGTAGATGACGGCAGCCCCGACGGTACCGGCGACATGGTCGACGAACTCACGAAGGCTAACCCGCGCGTGCATCTGATTCGCCGCAAGGGCAAGATGGGCCTCGGCTCTGCCTACGTGACCGGTTTCAAGTGGGCGCTTGAACGCGATTATGAACGCGTGTTCGAGATGGATGCAGACTTTAGCCATGCCCCGACAGACCTCGTGCGCTTCTTGGAAGCAGCTGAGGATGCCGACCTGGTTCTCGGGAGTCGTTACCAGAATCATCGCATCAGCGTGGTGAACTGGGATTTGCGCCGTCTGATTCTTAGTTACGGTGCGAACGTCTATACCCGCATGGTGACGCGCCTCCCGGTGAGCGATGCCACCGGCGGTTTCAAGTGCTTCCGTCGCGAGGCCCTGCAGGCGCTGAACCTCGACAAGATGAAGAGCGACGGATACTGCTTCCAGATAGAGACAACCTTCAAGATTTGGAAGAAGGGCATGCGCGTGAAGGAAATCCCCATCGTATTTACCGACCGCACACGTGGAACCTCCAAGATGAGCGGCGGAATCATCTCCGAAGCCTTCTTCCTGGTACTTAAACTGAGGTTAGGGCTCGCATGATAAAAAAATGTGTAATGTGGAATGTGTAATTTTTTCATTCCTCACTTCACATTCCACACCTCACATTTCACATTCCGCATTTGTCTATGTATTCCTGTTCCATTATCATTGTTGCCTATAATTCCTGCGATTTTATTCCCGCATGCCTGAAGTCCGTTCGTGACGCGTGCGAGGGAATCGATGCGCAGGTTATTGTGCTTGATAATGGCTCGGTCGAGCCGATTCTGCCCGAAATCAGGCAGTTCTTCCCCGAAGTGGAATGGATTGATTCCAAGGAAAACCTCGGCTTTGGAAAGGGCTGCAACCTCGCCGAAAAGCGTGCGACCAAGCCGTACCTGTTCTTTATCAATCCCGATACGGTCGTCTCGCGCGATTCCTTTACCAAGGTGCTCGACTTCATGGAAGAACACCCTGAATCGGGTACTGTCGGCTGCCGCATTCTGAACGAGGATGGCTCGCTCCAGTGGGCGTGCCGCCGTTCGTTCCCGACGATTGTCTCCGCTGTTTCCAAGACGATTGGCCTTGCCGCCCTCTTCCCGAAGAACAAGACACTTGCAAGCTACAACATGACGTACGCCGACCCGGACGAAGTGACCGAGGTCGATGCCATCAGTGGCTCGTTCTTCTGCATGCGTCGCGACTTGTACGAAAAGCTGGGCGGTTTCGACGAAGACTTTTTCATGTACGGTGAGGATTTGGACCTGTGTTTCAGGGCGAAGGTTGCTGGCTGCAAGAACTACTACACGCCTTCGACAAATATTCTGCATTTCAAGGGCCAGAGCTGCCGTACCCGCCGCTGGGATTCCTATCTGGACTTCTACAAGGCGATGCTCATCTTTGTAAAGAAGCACAAGGACCTTTACTTTGTCCCGAATTTCCTCGTGTCGTTCGGTATCATGTTTGCTGCCTTCGTGGGCATGTTCTCGCGCCTGATTCCGAAGTTCTGGAAGATGTTCCTCGATTTGGGCGTGATTGCCTTGTGGGCGTTTACGTTCCTGAACTATGAAAGCGTCGTGTCGGATATATGCTTCCAAGATAGTTGCCTTGAAAGTGGGTGTGCTGGGACTAACACGATTATAAAACATCCCATTATGGATTTAGCACAGTTCGAAGACTGGTGGCTTGTAGGTATTGTCGCTGTTGTAAACCTTGTGTTCTTGATGTTCCGTGGTGAATACACAGAATCCAGCCTCAAGGGCGAAAAATTCTTGCGCTACCTTGTGCCTCTGAACCTGTTTGCTGTGGGCGGATATTCTGCGTTCCGCTATTTTACCCAAACTCCAATTATCGATGACGCTTCAACTTATTTGCCTTACGAATCTCATTGGATTACCTTGGTGGTTTGTTCCAGCCTCTTTATCCCGCTCGCTCTCCTTGCCTGGCGCCGTATCGCATTTTGGATAAACTATTTCTACCGCATCTTTGCCAAAAAACGTCACCGCTCCATCTTGCTCGGCGGTCGCGAAGATTCCCTGAACAACTGGTTCGACAGTTACAACGTCATCCCCGGCATCGAGATTCTCGGCTGCGTGAGCGGGGAGCCCGAAAAGCTCTCCGAAGAGAACCGCAAGCACCTGCTCGGGCCTCTTTCCGACATGGAAAGCATCTGCAACCGCACGGGCTGCCGCGAACTCCTGGTAGTGTCCAATTTCTCCGGTTATCGCGAGGATTTTGACATAAATTGGCTCGACAAGCTCGGCCTGAGGGTCTATTTGCTCATCGGAAACGGCAAAAACGGCAATTTTGCCCTCGTAGACCTCAAATATTTGCACTAAAAGCCCTCTCCGGTTATCCTTTTCTCGAAAATAGAGTTATTTTTATATCAACTATAAGTTGTTGATTATAAAGGCTTTATGTTCGATTACAAACTTTTGGATATTCTGTGCTGCCCCGAGACCCGGGGTAAACTCCGTATGGCAGACGATGCCCTTTTGGCGACCCTCAATCAGGCCAGTGCCGCGGGCACCCTGAAGAATGCCGCGGGCGAGAAAATTTCTGAGACTTTGACCGAGGCTCTCGTGAACGAGGCGGGCTCCCGTGCCTATATCGTTCGCGATGGCATACCTGTCCTTTTGGCAGACGAAGCGATTTTGCTTCCCTTGGAGGGATAAATGGCTGTTACTCTGGATTCCCTGAAAAAGACCGTTGGCAAGAAGAAAGTCAAGTCCATGGCGTTTGCCTGGCTTGCCGACTACGAGAACCAGGCGGGCGATTCTACGACCGCTCTTGCTCGTGTCGATGCCGGCTTGCAGCTCTACCCGGGCGACATTCCCGGTATGCTGGTCCGCTCCAAGCTGTTGTTCCAGTTGGGTGACTTCGAGGAATGCGTCAAGGAATGCGAGCGGATTCTCCAGAAGGAGCCGTTCTGCCTCTCTGCGCAGAAGCGCATGGGCGATGCTTACGAGAAGCTTGAAAACATAGACGAGCGTAGCCGCTGCTATCGCCGTGTCCACGACATGGACCCGCTCGATACGTTCTGGAAAGAGGAATACGAAGCCGTTCCTGAAACTGCGGTCGGTGCTGCCGCCGTTGCCGGTGCTGCCGCTGCGGGCGAGGCTGCCGCGGATAGTGAATTTGCAATGCCCGACATGGGCGAGTTTACGATGGAAGGCGCTGCCGAATCTGCCGAACCGGCGGTGGAGGCCTCTGCTGATGCGACTGCAGGCGAAGAACCTGCCGCGAAGGAAGAGGATTCCCTGTTCTCCAAGTCGCTCGACATGGATATCGAGTCTCCTGCGACGGAAACTGCCGAAGAACCGGAACAGCCGAAGGCCAGCGCGTCCCCGTTCTCTGCTTCTGATGACGAAGATCCGTTTGCGGCCCTGAGTTCGCTTGGTAACGATGATTCCCTTGCGGACGAATCCTCGATTGAAACTCTCCAGCAGTCGCTTGAATCGGCGCTGGGCGATGCCGCGACCGATATTACACTGGACCAGGACATCCCGGAAGCCGAAGAGATTTCGGGCAACGACGTGGGTTCTGCGTTTGCCGACCTGTTCGGTGAAGAAGACGACATGGATTCGTTTGGCGAAACAACTGAATCGAAGCCCGCTTCGCCTTTTGCCCAGATGGACCTGCCCACGAGCCTCGACGACGAACCTGCCGCTCCCGAGGATTCTGCGAAGAACGTGTTTGGCGAGGAAGCCGTTGAAGATAAGCCGCAGAGCATTGACGATGCGTTTGGCGATATCTTTGGTGAAGACGAACTGCCCGAGGAACTGCCGAGCAATACTGCAGCCCCGAAGGCTGAACCTGCCGAAGAACAGAAGCCTGAGGAAGAATCGTTCTCTGGTGGTATGTTCGAGAAGTCTGCCGCGGCCGATATGGGCCTGGGTACAGAAGAAGATGACCTTAAGCTCGAGGAGCCCGAACCGGAACCCGCGAAGGAAGCGGACAAGCCGCAGAGCCTGGACAGCGCTTTTGCCGATATCTTCGGTGAAGACGAGCTGCCCGAGGAATTGCCGCCGGCACAGCCTGCTGGTGAATCCGATGTTTCCGCCGACCTTGAACTCCCGGCTGATAGTTCGACAAGCGCACTAACCGAAGATGCGGACCTGGAACTGCCCGCGCTCGATGATTCTACAAGCGCTCTGACCGACGAATTGGAAATGCCGTCGGAAGAGAAACCCGCTGACGACAAGCCTGCAGAATCGCTCGATACCTTCGATATCGCGAACTGGAGCCCGGATGCAAAGCCTGCGGATGATGCAAGTCTCGAACTGCCTGCCGAAGAAGAAACTCCTGCGGAAGAGCCTGCATTAGAACTGCCCGCGGAAGAGTCCGCGCTTGAAATGCCTGCCGAGGAAGCTCCGGCAGAACCTGCTGTTGAAGAAACCCCTGCTGAAGAACCTGCGCTGGATATTCCTGCAGAAGAGCCTTCGCTTGAACTGCCCGCGGAGGAAACTCCGGCAGAAGAGGTTGCAGACCTTGAACTGCCCGCTGAAGAACCCGCACAGGGAAAGCCTGCAGATGAATCTGCTGATGTCGGCTTCAGTGTGGACAAGGCCTTCGATGCGCTGTTCGCCGATGACGACGAACTCCCGGAAGAAAAGCCTGCCGAAACCGCGAGTGCCGAACCGAAAGTTTCGGACAACGTAACTGAGACAACTGAGCCTGTCGAAGATGCTGCCGAATCTGATTCCGATAGGGCGGAGCTCGACAAGGAAATGGATTCCGCATTCTCGTCTCTGTTTGCCGAAGATGACGACCTGCCTGTGGAAGAATCGAAGCCGGAAGCCGCTGCCGCTCCGGAAGCGACCCAGGAAGATACGGGCGCCGCGCTCGAGGAAGCCCCTCTTGCCGATGCAGCTCTCGAATCCGATTTGGACAAGTCGTTCAGCAGCCTGTTTGGCGAAGACGATGCGCTTGATGAAGCGGACCTGAAGCCTGCAGAAACGCCTGCTGCAGATGCTACTGCAGAACCCGCTGCTGCGGAAGAACTGCCCGAAGTATCAGCAACGCAAGGCAATGCCGGTATCGAAAGCAGTCTTGAATCGGAATTCTCCGGTGCGTTCAAGCAGCTCTTCAATACCGACGATGATTCCCTCGACGAGAAGGCCGACCTCCCGAGCAACAAGGGTGTAGACTTCCTTATGTCGGGAGATTCCGATGATGAAGTTTCTGCGGGCCTCGTTGCAGACCCGACGGCTCCGCTTGATAAGCAGTCTTCGGATTTGGACGATGGCATGAAAACGCCGACGCTTGGCGAGATTTATTTTGAACAGGGTCACTATGACAGGGCACTTGAAATTTATAAGGAACTTGCCGAAAAAGACCCCGAAAACGAGGCTATAGCCAACCGCCTGGCCGAAGTCCAGAAGGCCTACGATTCCAAGTTCGGAGGCGAACAGAATGGCTGATTTGAGAATCGAGCAGTTGCTCCGTGCGATGGTCGAGAACAAGGCTTCTGACTTGCACATCCGTACGGGCGTTCCTCCGATTTACCGTATTAACGGTGCACTGACGAAGTTGTTCGAAACGCGTGTGGATGCCGGCATGATGGATTCCTTCATGGACGATATCATGAATCGCGACCAGAAAAACCGTTTCGAGACTAACAAGGAATGCGACTTTGCCGTGGGCGCCCGCGACATGGGCCGTTTCCGTGTGAACGTTTTCCGCCAGCGCGGCACGATTGCCATGGTGATTCGTCATATCAAGGCGAAGATTCCTGCTTTCGAGGAACTTCACCTGCCCGAAGTTATCCGTGACCTTGCGCTTACTCGCCGTGGCCTTGTGCTTGTGACGGGTACGACGGGTTCGGGTAAGTCGACGACGCTTGCTTCCATGCTGGATTACATCAACCAGACGGAAGCGGTGAACATCATTACCGTCGAAGACCCGATTGAATACCTTTACCGCGACAACAAGTCCATCATTTCGCAGCGCGAGATTGGCGTGGATACGCTTTCGTACGCGAATGCCCTGCGCGCCGCCCTCCGTCAGGACCCGGACGTGCTGCTGGTGGGCGAAGTCCGTGACCTCGAGACGATGCAGATTGCGCTGACTGCGGCCGATACGGGCCACATGGTGTTTGCGACCATCCATACGACGAATGCGACCGAAACGATTCAGCGTGTGCTTTCGATGTACCCGCCGCACCAGCACGACGAAATCCGTATTCTCCTTTCTGAAGTGCTTGCGGGTATTATTTCGCTGCGCTTGTTGCCGACTGCCGATGGCAAGGGCCGCGTGCCCGCCGCCGAGGTACTTGTGAATACTGCTGCCATCAAGGAATACATCCGCGACAAGGACAAGCTTTCGCTGGTGGAACACGCCATTGCCGAAGGCCACATGCAGTATCATAGCCAGACGTTCGACCAGGCTCTGCTCGAACTTTACAAGACGGAGCAGATTTCGCTCGAGACGGCAATGAATGCCGCCACGAACAAGGATGACTTCGATCTCAAGATTCGCGGTATTTCTGGTACGTCCGACCGCGGCTGGATGTAGTTTTCTTTCCCTGCATTTTTTAAGGCTCTTGAAGTATGTTTGCTTCAAGAGCCGTTTTGTTTCAATGCGGGCATTTTTCGTATACGAAGGGGTTGTGGTCGCCTTGTACTTTGAAGATGCGGCGGTCGCGTTCGCATTCCTTTTCGGTGACGGGGTACATCTTGTCCCAGGCTTCGAAGAGTTTGCGGTCTTGCTTCGATAGTTTTACGCCGTAGGTCTTTTCCATGTAGAAGCTTGCGCGGGCGATGATTCCGCGGGCCTCTTCGCGGGGTTGCGCCTTCTTTTCCTTGAAATCTACGATGGTCTTGCAGCCGCCGTACATGGGCTCGGGATTGTTGGTCCACTGGCTGTACATGAAGTTGTTGCGGTCTCCGTTCACCTCGCCGATGGCGGGGTAGAGGTTGTGCATGTCGCCTTCCATCAGCTTGAACGTCGTGTCGTTTGCGCTGCAGTTCTTGCGTCCACCGTCTTTCCAGCAGGGCAGAAAGTGCCCCATGTTGTGCGCGGTCACCATGTGTTCCCACTCGATGCGCTCGGCTCGCTTGTAGCTTTTGCGGTTCGGGTTTTCGCGCGGCTTGAAGTCGCAACTGCTGAAGTCGACGTTCTTCTTGTCGTCGTATTTGCAGCCGCAGTAGAGAGTCTCCTGCAGTTCGCCGTAATAGACGCGCCTCATCTGCTTGCTTGCGTCGCGGTAGTTGTAATGCCGGGGTGCGGCAGTCGGGTCAACGCGCGCAAATACAATAGACGAAAGCGCCGCCAGAACCAGGATAGGGCCTAATAATTTCATAATAAAAACCGTAGTGTGATATCTTGAATATAGATTTTTCTTGCCTGTAATCAATATAAAAGAGGTCACTAGTCATCGGTCAATGGTCGTTGGCTTTTTTTAATCGCGGCTACGCCGCCAAATTTAAAACTAATGACTAAGGACTAATGACCAACAACTAATAACTAACAACCAATAACTATATTTGGCGCATGCAATCTGCAGGCATGGAATATCTGGAATCGCGCCTGATGTTCGGGATGGTCCCCGGGCTCGAATCGACGCGTGCGCTATGCGACGCTCTCGGCAATCCCGAAAAAAAGTTCAGGTCGATTCACGTGGTCGGCACGAACGGGAAGGGCTCCACCAGTTATTACCTCGCGGGCGTATTGCAGGCGCACGGGCTCAAGACGGGCCTGTACGTGAGCCCGCACCTGGTAAGCCTGCGGGAGCGTATCCGGATAGACGACGTTCCCATTCCGGCAGAAGATTTGGACCGGTTGCTTTTAAAAGTGAAGGCCGCCGCAGATTCCGTGTCGGCGGGGCGCGTGGCCGCGGGCGCATCTCCGGTCGAACCCACGTTTTTTGAAGTCCTGACGCTGGTCGCCTTCCTCTACTATGCGGAGCAAAAGATAGATGTCGCCGTTCTCGAGGCGGGTATGGGCGGCAGGCTCGATAGCACCGCTGTTGCGGGTGGCGAGATTGCGGTCGTGACGAGCATCGGGCTCGAGCACACCGAGGTTTTGGGGCCTACGGAATCGGCGATTCTCCGTGAGAAGATGGGGGTGCTGGGCGTGCCGGGCGAAGGCCGTGGCGACACGCGCGAAGTCGCACGCGGGAAGACGTTTATCGTTGGCGGTATTTCGGGAGCCTTGCTTGAGGAAGCGCGCGAGTATGCGGCTGCTCTCGGGTGCAAGTGCGTTGTGCCCGAAATTCGTGGCGACATCGTGCTCCCGAATCTCGGGCGCCATTACGTCGAGAATGCGAGTTTATCGCTGGCGGCCGCCGCGCAGTTTATAGACGGCGCGCATCTTGCAGCCGCGCAGTTTATAAAGGTAACGCCTGCGTTAAACGGCGCGCATCTTGCTGGCGCAATAAACGCTGCTCAGATGATAAACGCCGCGCAGTTTATATCGGATTCTGCGCAGGCTATAAACGGTGCGCAGTTTACATACAGCGACGCCCTCGCGCTCAAGACTCTCGCGACCCGCTCGTGGGCTGGCCGCATGCAACTGCTTGCAGGCCCGGACGGCAGGACCCGCGTTATATTGGACGGGGCCCACAACTCGCACGCGGTTCGCCGCCTGGTGGAAACCTTGCGCACGTATTACCCGGGGAAAAAGTTCCACTGCCTGTTTGGCGCCCTCAAGGATAAGGATGTGGGGGAGATGCTCAAGCTTATGGCGCCTCACGTTGCCTGCTGGCATATTACAAGGACGCCGTACCCGCGCTTCCGTGAACTTGCTGACCTGCGTGGCGAAATGCAGGCGCTTGGCCTGCCTGTTGCAAGCGAGGGCGAACTTTCCCGCGAATACCTTGATGAGGTGCGGGCCGCTAGCGATTCAGATAAACTAAATGAAGCCCCGCTCCTGATAACGGGTAGTCTTTACATGATTGGTGCGAGCATCCAGTTGCTCCGCGATGAATTTACGGAACTCGCATTCTTCCGCGGACTCGAACCCACGACAAACGAACACCGCTGACCGGCGCGAGTCCGGCGCAGTTCTTACACGAATACACTGTTATTACACAAATACGCAGTCCATGCGAATGCCTTATTGTACTACGGAATCTACCGTCCCGTCACGGAACTTTGTCCGTAAGGTGTCTCCGGACTTCAGTTGTGCCGCGTTGCGGATAAACTTGCCGCTGGAATCAAGAGTGAGCGTGTAGCCCTTCGCGAGTGCCGTCTCGGGGTCTGCGCTCTTGACACGCAGTTCCGTCAGCTTGAACTGCGATTGGGCGAGGTCGAGAATCTTGCGCGTACCTTGCCGCAGGCCTTCCACGTTGCGGTCGAGCCTTGCGGTCTCTTCGCGGAGCATAAACCGCGTATCCCTTTCGAGCGAAGTGAACATCCTCACGATTTTTGTCTTTTCGCCCTGGATTTGCAGGGTTACGTCTTGTTGCAGGCGCGCTGCCGCAGAACTTAGCCGCTGGCGGTTTTCGGTAAGCATGTCGCGTGCAGAACTTGCGATGCTCCGCGCGGTTTCTACAAGGTCGGTCCAGCTTTCCTGCGCGCGTTCCACAAGGCGCTTGGCGCAGTCGGTCGGGGTAATGCACGATAGGTATGCCACCTCGTCGAGCAGGCTCTTGTCGATTTCGTGCCCGATGCCCGTGAATACCGGAATAGGGTAGTTTGCCACGGCACGGCAGAGCGCCTCGCTGTCGAAGTAGTTCAGGTCGGTCTTTGCGCCGCCCCCGCGCACGATGCAAACCACGTCGATTTCTTCGTCCTTGCGGAGCGCATCGAGTGCGGCAATTACGCTCGATTCCGTGTCGTTCCCCTGCATCTTCGCGTACGCTGTCACGACGGTGAATTTGAACGGCGATGCCGAAAGCCTTGTGGTAAAGTCCTTGTAGGCCGCAGTGCTTTCGCCGGTAATGAGCCCTACGCGTAACGGCATTTGCGCAAGTTCTGTCTGCTTGTTCTTTTCGAGCAGCCCTTCGCTCGCAAGTCGCTTCAATATGGCCATGCGCGTGAGAGCGAGTTCACCGAGCGTGTAGACCGGGTCGATGTCGAGAATCTTCGCCTGCAGCTTGCCACTCGGGATATAGACGTCGGCCTTGATCTGGAAACAGACCTTGAGCTGTTCCCTGATGGTGAACGGCGTTGCGGAGTTTTCCGTTTTTGCGCGGAGTATTGCGTACTGCCCTGCGAAGCAGGTGAGGTCGACCGTCGCGATGGGCTTCACGTTGCCTTCCTCGAAGTCCGCAATGCTGATGTAGACGACCTTGCCCTTGTCCGTGAGGCGTGTGATGACCCCGTGCACCCAGACCGCCGGTGTATCGGCGAGTTTGTTCTTGATGGAGGTCATGTACTGCATGACGGAGAATGTGCGCACGGGCTGTTCCATTGTGGGTAAAGAATAGTAAATTTTTGAGCGCAGGAAAATCCTGTAAATAAATTGAAACGCTGGTTTGCCGTTTTTTATTGCAAACGAAAAAAAGAATTTATTTGTCTGGCAAGGCGTCCTTTGCTATATTATTTTTTGATTGGTTTTGATAAAGGAGCATTTATGAAAATAAAATTTTTTGTAGCAGGCCTTGCCGTGGCATCGCTTGCTGTACTTTCTGGCTGCGCCGGTGGTGCCGCCCAGGCGAACCGCTCGGTAACCCTGGCCTGTGAAGCCAAGACCATCGCTGAAGAGGCGAGTGCCGATTCCCTCCAGATGCTTTCGGCAAATACGAAACTTGATTCCGCGAAGGCCCTCGAAGCCGCGGGTAAGAACGAGGAGGCTGTTGCCCTTGCAGACCAGAGCGCCCTCGAGTACAGGCTTGCGATTGCGACTGCCGAACGCGATGCCGCCAAGAAGGAAGACGAACGCGTCGAGGCGGAACTCCGCAGCGAGGTGGAACGGAAGCTCATCTACCAGAGCATTCTTGACCAGGAAACCAAGAAGGCGGAGGCGAAGTAATGAAGACTAGGAATTTGTTTGTTATCTCTGCGCTTGCCGCATCTGTTTGCTTTGCTGCCGAGGCCCCTGCTGCCGCTGCGGCCGAAACTCCGGCCCCTGCCGAACAGGTGAAGGCTGCCGAAGCGCCTGCTGCTGAACAACCGGCCGAACCTGCCGCCGAGCCGACCGTTGCCGAAAAGTGCCTTGCCGCTGTGGAAAATGCGGGAAAGGCAATCCCGTCGAATGCCGTTACGGCGAAGTTTACCTACGGCGAGGCGCTTGCCAACGCGGGTGAACTTTCTTACGCCCTCGAGAAGGACCCGGAATCTGCGACGGTCCAGACGCTTACGGCGAATTGCGATACCTACGTGAAGCTGATTGCCGCGCAGGCCGAAACGCAGGCCCTCCGCAACCGTACTGCCGAAAACTGGGAAAAGCGCGCCGCGACGGCCCGCTCCATCGAGGCTATCCAGGAACAGATCAACCAAGCCCGTAGCGGCAAGATGAACGACCTCGAGGCCGAAAAGGCCAAGTTGCAGGACCAGGGCGCGCGCCTCCAGGCCGAAATGCAGCAGAACCAGGAAAAGTTCCAAGCCGAGGCCGCCGCACAGCAGGCCGCCCTCAAGGCGGCGAGCAAGCGCGAGGCCGACCTGCAGAAACAGCAGGCCGATTTGCAGAAGCAGCTCGAGGCCGAGAAGAAGGCCCTTGCCGAGGAACGCGCGAAGGCCGAGGCTCGCCAGGCCGAAGCCATGAACAAGCTGAACGAACTCCAGTCCAAGCTCATCCAGGTGACGAAGGACGCCCGCGGCATTATCCTTTCCATGTCTGACATCCTGTTCGACGTGAACAAGGCTTCCCTCAAGGCCGACCTCAAGACGAGCCTCGCGAAGGTTGCGGGAATCCTCTCCGTGTACCAGCAGTTCAATGTCTCCATCGAAGGTAACACGGATAACACGGGTTCTGCCGAGCATAACATGAAGCTCTCGCAGCAGCGTGCCGACAACGTGAAGAACTTCCTCGTGGAACAGGGCATTGACGCTGGCCGCCTTACTGCCAAGGGGCTCGGGATGACCATGCCCATTGCCGACAACAAGACGAAGGAAGGCCGCCAGAAGAACCGCCGTGTGGACCTCGTCATTCAGGATAAGGCCCTGCAGCAGATCGCTGAACCTGCGGCTGAACCCGCTGCTCCTGCCGAAGGTGCCGCTCCGGAGGCTAAGTAACCGATGGCAAAGACTGTGACCGCCATGGAGGCGAGGCAGAACTTCGGCAACCTGCTGAACCAGGTCTCGCTCTCGCAAGAAGAAATCGTGATTGAACGTGCGGGCAAGCCGCTTGCGCGCCTCGTGAACGTTTCTTCTGCGCGTTCCGGCGGTGAACTGGACTTTCGTGACATAGGCAAGCTCCCGAACGGAATCTGGGAGGAACGCTAGATCGCGGGCGTCTTGAAACGGGCCCTTGCCAATCCTCCTGAATCTTTGTATATTCTATGGCATGAGAAAGATCCTTAACCTTCGACTTCTACTTGGTATCGCGCACGGAGCGAGGTTTTAGGCTATTTCGTTTTGAATAGGAATTAACTTAAAGGGCCCGCTTCCGTGATGAAGCGGGTTCTTTTTTATGGCAAAATGCTATTTTTGAACACGGAAAAGAACTTTGCGGCGCATGGAAGCCGGCAAGGAGATGAAAAATGAGCAATGTAAGTGCCGATATGGCGAACAGACAACCCTTCTTTTACGATGTCACCCTGCGTGACGGCAACCAGGCGCTCCCGAAGCCCTGGAACAACGCCCAGAAAAAGGACGTTTACCTGCAGCTCTTGAAGCTCGGCGTGCAGGGGGCCGAAGTCGGCTTCCCGGCTTCGAGCGAGATGGACTTTGAATCGTGCAAGGAACTGGCGCAACTCACCGCGAAGATGGCCGAAGAAGGCGACGAGGTGGCAAAGCGCGTGGTTGTCTCGGGCTTGGCCCGCTGTGTGGAAAGCGATATCCAGCGTTGCTGGGAGGCTGTGCAGTTTGCGCCACACCCGCGTATCCATACCTTCCTCGCCACAAGCCCGCTCTCGATGGAGCACGTGCTGCACCTGACCCCCGAACAGGTCAAGGAAAAGGCGGTTCATTGCGTGAAGTTTGCCAAGTCGCTCGTGGGCGACAAGGGCGACGTGGAATTCAGCGCCGAGCACTTCGGTGACTGCCTCGAGAACATGGATTTCGTGATTGACGTGCTGAAGGCAGTGGTCGAAGCCGGTGCGACGACCATCAATCTGCCGAACACGGTGGAACGCTACCGTCCGTTCCTGTATGTGAACCAGATCAAGCAGGTGTACGAGGCGCTCCCGAAGGACGTCACGATTTCGGTGCACTGCCATAATGACCTTGGCATGGCGACGGCCGCCACCGTCGAAAGCTTCTTCGTGGGGGCAACCCAGCTGGAAGTCGCGCTGAACGGCTTGGGCGAACGCTGCGGCAACACGAATTTCTACGAAGTTGCGGTCGCGCTGCACAACTCCGGCGTACAGACCGGCCTGCACATGGAACGCATCTACGAGACGGCCATCCTGATTTCCCAGTGGTCGGGTATCAGTATTTACAGCCGCGCCCCGCTGATTGGCGCCGAAGCGATTGTGCATCGTAGCGGCATCCACCAGGATGGCGCCTCCAAGACGAAGGACATGAAGAAGGGCGCCTACCGCCCGATCGACTACTCCATCATCGGCCGCCACCAGAACGACGCCCTGAGCTTCACGAGCCAGAGCGGCCGCACCGCCGTGTACGAGATTATCACGAAGTTCGGTTACAAGATGACACTCGCCGAAGCGGCCGAACTGCAGCCGATCCTGAAGGCCTACAGCGAAAAGGAAGGTGAGCTCAGCGCCGAGCGCGTGCTGGACGTGTTCCGCGAGCAGCGCGTGAACGTGAACGGCCGCCTGGTGTTCAACAACATCGAGGTTATCCCCGACGAGAACCGCTTCATTTTCCACTTCAAGAAGGATGGTGAACCGCTGGTGAGGTCCATTACGGCAGAAGGCCCGATTGAGGCCGCCCTCATGCTCATGCGCGAAATCGGCATGCCGGTCGAACTCGTCAAATACCGCCAGCTCGTCGTTCCCGAGAAGGACAAGCTGTGGGCGGGCCGCGGGCTTAGCCGCATGCTCCTGAAGGCGGGCGATGTCGAGGTCGAAGGCCGCGGCGTCTCTAGCGATACGCTCAAGGCCAACATGCGTGCCCTCTTCGGCGGTGTGAACCTGCTGTATAAGAAGTAATTCGGAGGCCCCATGCTCGAACAACTCAAGCGCCCTTTCAAGCGACACTACGAAAAGTACCGTTCCAGATTGGACGGCTTTGTAGGCCCGGTCAAGGAATCGGCGTCTAAGTTGTTCGCGATGCTCCCGAAGGGGGAGGCCTTCGCGGGTTCCGAGGACCTGGGCCAGGAATCCGACGGCTCCACCTCGGGCGGCAAACCCGGCCTGTTAGCCAAGCTCAAGGATTTCAAGAAATCCATCAAGGGCCTTTCCGATTTCCAGAAGCTCATCCTGTTGACCATTGCGGTCGTGCTCCCTGCGGGCATCCTGATTGCGGTTGCATTAGCGAGCATTATCAAAAAGAACAAGAAATGAAAAAGCTTATTGCGTTTTTGTTTTTGATTCTTGGCTTGAATAGTTCCGCTTTTGCCCTGTCGACAACGGATTTTGGTTTGACGCCGTTCTTGGTCTATGGAAATCATTTTTCTCTAGGCGTTGAAACTAATCGGTGGTGGATGTTGTTGGATCCTGGTTGGTCTCCAGAAAATAACGGGAACACCCTGCCGAGCCGGATGCTTTTTGCTGGATATGGTTTCCGCCTTTATTACGATTATTCCGAGGATAACGAAGACGGGGAAGAACATCATGGCGTGTATTTTTCGCCTATGGCTTCTATTGACTATATCGTGTTCGGACTTTCTGTCGGCCCTGACATAGGAGTGCTTGGGAAAAAATTTGATTATGGAGTATCGGCGCGAGTTTGGTTTTTGCTTGTGGGTGCTGAAGTTGCTTATACTGTGGAAAAGTCTACTCGTTTAGGTTTCTATTTATATTTCCCGGTTCATTTCCCTGCAAGCTATTACTTTTAGTTGGATTGGATATGCTTTCTTCCCGCTTGCCTAAAGACCTTTCTCCGTCGCCGTTCTTTGCCGAACTGGAACGTGCGAAGGCTGAAGTGTTCGCGGAATGTGCCGTCACGGATGGTCGTGTCGGAAATGCCGGCGGACTCCCGTTTATCGACATGACGGTTTCTTCGCCTGTGAAGGCGGGATTGCCGATTGACTTGGATGCAGCGGTTGATGAAGGCCGCGAATCTTTCGGTTGCTGGAATCCCGATGCGGCGGGTTGGAAGTCTGCGCGCGAGGCTGTGGTAGAATATTACCGCGAACGCGGCGGCAACTTTACGGCGGGGCAAATCCTTTTGACCGCAAGTACGAGCGAAGCGTATTCGGTTCTGTTCAAGACATTCTGCGATCCGGGCGATGTAATCCTCACGCCGATGCCGGGCTATCCGCTGCTTGATACGCTAGCGCAGTTGGAACATTTGGAATGTGCACCGTACTTTTTAAAATTGCAACGGGAGAAGAAAAAAAAGATCCCCGCCTTGGTTCGACTTCGCTCACCACAGGTCGCGGGGATGACATCGGGCGCGGATTTTCGATTCATACTCGATACCGACAGCCTGCTGGCAGCTCCTGAGAAAGCGAAAATCCTGCTGCTGGTCTCGCCGCACAACCCGACGGGGCACTGCGTTTCCCGCGAGGAATGGAATGCGGCGGTTCTTTTTTGCGAAGAGAACGACATGATTCTCGTGGTCGACGAAGTTTTCGGCGATTACGGTTTTTCGCCGGAGGTTCGCCGCAGTTGGGAATATGTGTTTGGCGGAAAGAGAGATTCCCGCCT
Organism: Fibrobacter sp. UWCM; assembly: GCF_900129735.1. Lineage (NCBI taxonomy): Bacteria > Pseudomonadati > Fibrobacterota > Fibrobacteria > Fibrobacterales > Fibrobacteraceae > Fibrobacter > Fibrobacter sp. UWCM. The sequence continues at coordinate 43,669 of NZ_FQWR01000004.1, forward strand.
TGGTTCGGCGACGCTCACCACAGGTCGCGGGGATGACTGTGGGCGAGAGTCTCTTTGGGATGCGGGCGGCGGCGACTTCGTCAACCTCCCAGAAGACGGTCCGAAGTGCCCGATTTTCTGGCTGAACGGCTTAAGCAAGGCCGTGGGTTCCCCGCAGCTCAAGCTCGGCTGGATGGCTTTCTACGCGCCCCGCGAACGCTTTGAAGAATTCCGCGCGGCACTCGAATTCGTGGAAGATGCCTACCTGAGCGTGTCCGCCCCGGCACAGGCTCTCGGCACCGCACTATTGCCCGCGGCCGCCGCTTACGAATCGCGTGTCAAGGAACGCCTTTTGCAGAACTGGCAGACCCTCCGCGAAGCTTTCCCGTCCAAGTACTGCCCCGAGGTTCTCGGCGGCTGGTATGCGGTTGTGCGCCTGGGGGAGGACGACGAGGAACTCACGCTCCGTTTACTCCGCGAAAAGCACGTGCTGGTGCAGCCCGGCTTCTTCTTCGACTTCGACGAGGACGGCTGGGTGGTAATCTCGCTCCTGCAGGAACCCGTGCAGTTCAAGGAAGCGATTGGCAGGATTAGGGAAGAAGATCCCCACCTTGGTGGTCATGCGCACTAGGCAACAAGTTGCCAAGTGCTGTCTGCCCGCTCAAGCCGGGGATGACAGCGGGGATAGTCGCCGCGAATGACGGCGGAAACATTTTTGTATATTACATGCGGAAATTGAACAGGTTCTAACGTGGAAAAGAAAAAGATTTTGCTCATCAACTGGCGCGATATAAAGAACCCGGAAGCGGGCGGCGCCGAACTGTACTTTCACGAGATTTTCAAGCGCATCAATGCCCGCAACTACGAGGTGACCGTCCTTTCGCATAGCGTGAAGGGCCTGCCCGACGAAGAGGTGGTCGACGGCATGCGCACCATCCGCACGGGCAACAAGTTCCTGTTCAACTACACGGCGCACCGCTACGCCCGCAAGCACCAGCACGAATACGACCTCATCGTGGAAGACCTGAACAAGATTCCGTTCTTCACGCCGTGCAACACGAAGGTCAAGCGCCTCCACATGGTGATGCACTTTTTCCGCAAGTCGATTTTCCGCGAAACGTTCTTCCCGATGGCGCTTTATGTGTACCTGATGGAACGTGCTGTAGCGCTCTTCTACAAGGGCGAGAACTTCCTCGCGATTTCGCAGAGCACCGCCGACGAGATTGTCGACATGGGCATCAAGGCCAAGTGGATCGAGGTGGTGGAGCCGGGCATCGATACGGAGTATTTCCACCCGACCGAAAAGAAGGCCGACCCTCCGGTAATATCTTACGTGGGCCGCCTCATGAAGTACAAGAACGCGCAGTTTGTCATCAATGCCATGCCGCGCCTCCGCGAGCTGGTGCCGGGTATCGTACTCGAAGTTGCCGGTGGTGGGGACTACCGCGGCGAACTCGAAAAGCTGGTCGATAAGCTTGGCGTGCGCGATTCCGTGAAGTTCCTCGGGCGCGTTTCCGAAGACGAAAAGCGCGACCTCCTGAGCCGCTCCTCCTTGTTCATCAACCCCTCCTTCAAGGAAGGCTGGGGCATCAACAACATCGAGGCGAACCTCTGCGGCACGATTTCGATGAGCAACAACGTCGCTGGCCTCAAGGATTCCGTGGTGGATGGCGTGACCGGCCTCCTGTACGAGAACGACGATCCCGAGGGGTTCTGCGAGAAGGCTGCGGCCGTTCTGCACGACAAGGACCGCCTCTCCGAGCTCGAACGGAACGCCCGCGAGCGCGCCCTGACTATGAGTTGGGACGCCATGGCCGAAAAAATGGAAAAAGTTATCGAAAAAGCGCTGAATTAGCGTTTTTTGACACAAATTTTTTTTAAATTTCCGCCCGTGATTGCCCCCTGCGGTTTATCGCTGCGGCGAAAACCGCCCTGCTCCAGATTCCTGAGCCGGACTAGATCCGCTGGATAGGAGCCTTCCTGGCCGTCAAGCTTCCATAGAAGCGCTATTAAGATGGCCCTAAACAACACACACTCGCAATCACCCCTACGGCGGGTCTTTTCCAGCCTTCCGTTGTGGCTTAACCCTTACTTATGAGGTGCCCAGATGGAAAACTACATCGCAATTGCTCTGTCGCTCGTCGCAGTGATTTTGAGCATCGTTATCCTGTCTAAGGTTAACAAGATTCTCGACAATCTCCATACTCCGATTGTTAAAAAGCTCACCCCGGACATGAACTTGAAGCCGAATTCCCGCCGCCCCGTCGGTGCCCAGGAAATGGCTCAGCGCGGTGACCGTAACAACAATAAGGATCATGGCAAGGATCGTCAGAATAACAAGGACGCTCGTGGTGACAAGCAGGCCCAGCCTGCCCAGAACCGTGACCGCAACGAACAGCGCCCCGACCGTGGCCCGCGCCGTGACCGCCGTGAAGGCCGTCCCGACCGTCCGCGCCGCGAATTCAACAAGCCGGCCGAAGCTACTGCTCCTGCCGCCGCCGAACAGGCCCCCGCAGTCGAAGCCGCTGCCCCTGCAGCTGCTGAAGCCCGCCGCCCGCTCGCTCCGCGTATCCCGGTTGAAACTCCGGCTGCCCCCGCAGTCGAAGCCGCTCCGGTTGCCGCTCCCGCCGCTGCTGAAGTTGCCCCGGTCGAAACGACTTTCGACCCGAGCAAGGTCCGCTATGGCCGCCGCAACGTGATCAAGAAGGCTCCCGAACTCGCTGACGAAGCCTAATCTCGCGGAAAATTGCGAACTTAAAAATCCCTCGGCTTTGCCGGGGGATTTTTAGTTTGTTTGCACCGAAGGCGGGTTTGCCCACCCTAGTCTCTAAAATTTTTCGTCGTACCGGTCGTCATAGCCGTCATCGTAACCGTCTTCGTAATCGTCCTGGTCGGGAAATCCAGATTCAAGTTCAGTGAAGCTGGGTTCCTCGATGGCAACGACTTCGACTTCGAATGTGAGGTCCTTGCCCGCGAAGGGGTGGTTCCCGTCAACGAGCACGGAGTCGCGGTAGATTTCCTTGACCGTGTATATGCCGTCGCTCTCGTCGCTGTCGAGGTTCAGGTCTTCGACGAACTCGTCCGCCGTCTCGGGCAACTGGAATTCGCGGATGTCGTTGTCCATGAACATCTCGAGTTCCATCCCGAGCCAGAGTTCGCCCACGTCTTGCAGTTCTGCCTTGGGGACTTTCAGGATAAGGTCCTTGCGGTACGGGCCGTAACCGAGGTTTGCCGGGATGTCGACGCTGAACCTCTCGCCGAGCTTGCGCCCCGCGAGTGCCGTCTCGAGCCCCGGGATTATGTTGTTGTAGCCGTGGATATAGACAAACGGGTGTGTCGCGGGAATTTCTTCCAGTATGCGTCCGCCCTTTTCGAGCAGCACGTAGGCGATGCTTACCTTGGTCTTGTCTTCGATTACTTCCATACGCGCGCAAATATATTAAATTTTCCGCATGCTTTACGGTATTTGTTCTGATATTCATTCCAATGCGACGGCGTTCGAGGCCGTGCTCCAGTCCATGAATGACAACGGCGTTGAAAGGCGAGTCTGCCTGGGCGACCTTGTGGGCTACGGCGCAGACCCCGACGAGTGCGTGAAACTTGCCCGCGACAATATGGACCTTTGCCTCATCGGTAACCACGACAGCGTGGCCATCAAGTACGAGTCGAGCGTAGGGTTCAACCCGTATGCGAAGCAGGCCATCGAATGGACGCAGTCGCACATGTGCAAGGAATCAATCGAGTACCTTAAGGCGCTCCCTTACATCAAGGAAGAAAACGATATTACCTTTGTGCATGCATCCCCGCTTTCCCCTGCGGACTGGGTGTACGTGACCGACCTCGAAGAGGCTCTCGACGCCTTTGACCATTTTCACGGAACGTACTGCTTTATCGGGCATACGCACAGCCCGGTGATTGTGGCGAGCCGCCCGATGGCTATCCCCAAGATTCTGGACGAGTACGAGTACACCATCGCGAATACCGAACGCCTGCTGGTGAATGTGGGCAGCGTGGGCCAGCCGCGCGACCGTGATTGCCGTGCTAGCTGGTGCCTGCTCGATACCGAGACGAAGTGTGTGCGCATTATACGCGTGGAATACGACGTGTTCCAGACGCAGGAACGCATGCGCAAGGCGGGTATGCCGGAGTTCCTCATCGAACGCCTGAGCGTAGGCAGATAGATTAGAAGGGTCAATAGTCATTGGTCAATGGTCATTGGCTTTTTTATAATCGCGGCATAGCCGCCAGACTTAAAACTAATGACTAATAACTAATGACTAATAACTAGTATGAAATGGGTTCTCGCTGTTTTTGGTAAGGCCGGCTCGCCGTTTATCGCGGACGAGGTGGAAAAGTACGTGAAGCGCCTGCGTGGTGGCATGTTCCCGCTCGAGGTCGTGGAACTCAAGGAATCCAAACTCGATGACCGCGTACAGTCGCTTGCGCAGGAAGCGGCCCTCTTCGAGAAGAAGTTCCCCAAGTCGGAATACCGTCGCGTTATTTTGTCTGAAGAAGGCAAACTCATGGATACGGTGAAGCTTTCCGATACCTTGCGCGACCGCTTTCCGGGGAATATCGTGTTTCTTATCGGCTCAGCCTACGGCATTGACGAGAATCTGAAAAAGACCGCGGACTTGCTCTTGTCGCTTTCGCCACTCACGTTCACGCACGACCATGCCCGCGTGATTATGGCGGAGCAGCTGTACCGCGTGCAGATGGTGATGCAGAACCACCCCTATCATCATAGATGACAAGACCGCTCGTTCGCGAGAGCTTTTTTATAAAAATAATGACGGGACTATTGCTTTTTTGGGCAGTTTTATTTATATTTGTAGTGAACAAAGGTGCAACTAAACAAAAAAGCAAGTATGGATGTCCGCGAAAAACTGAATATTCTCTCCGCTGCCGCCAAGTACGATGTCTCGTGCACGTCGAGCGGCTCTAGGCGTTCTGCGCCCCCGAGGGGGCTGGGCGATGCTTGCCCGGCGGGTATTTGCCACACGTGGTCTTCCGATGGCCGTTGCATTTCGCTTTTGAAGGTCCTGCTTTCGAATGCCTGCAAGTACGACTGCGCCTACTGCGCGAACCGCCGGAGCAACGATATCCCGCGGGCGACGTTCACCCCGAAGGAAGTCATAGACCTCACGCTGGAATTCTACCGCCGTAACTATATCGAGGGGCTCTTCCTGAGTTCTGCGGTGGTGGGCTCGCCCGACTATACGATGGAACTGCTGGTGAAGGTCGCGAAGGAACTGCGTACCGTGCACCGTTTCGGGGGTTACATCCACCTGAAGAGTATTCCGGGCGCCTCCGAGAAGTTGCTTCATGAGGCGGGCCTCTATGCAGACCGCACGAGCGTGAACATCGAGGTGCCTTCGGAGAGGTCGCTCACTTACCTCGCTCCCGACAAGAACTACGCTTCGGTGTACGCTCCCATGAACTACTTTGCCGAACGCAAGATCGAGTACGGCGGCGCGCGGGGGAGGTACACCCCGAACTTTTTGCCTGCGGGGCAGAGCACGCAGATGATTGTGGGCGCCTCGGGCGAAACGGATTTCCAGATTCTCACGCTTTCGGCGGGTTTTTACAAGCAGCAGCGCTTGAAGCGTGTGTACTTTTCGGGCTACGTTCCCGTAAACGCCGACAAGCGCCTGCCCGCGATTACCACCAAGCCGCCGCTCCTGCGCGAGCACCGGCTTTACCAGGCCGACTGGCTCATGCGTTTTTACAACTTCGAGTACAACGAGATTCTCGACGAGCAGAACCCGAACCTGGACCTGAATCTGGACCCGAAGGCGGGCTGGGCGCTACGGCACCTGGAACTGTTCCCGATAGATATCCAGACTGCCGATTACGAGATGCTGTTGCGGGTTCCCGGAATCGGCGTGAAGTCTGCCCGGCTGATTGTTTCGGGACGGCGGTACTGCAAGATACGGCTCGAGAACCTGAAGAAGATGGGCGTGGTCTTGAAGCGCGCGAAGTACTTCATCTACCATCCCGATATTCCCGCGTCGCTCCGGCGGCTTTACCCTGAGATGATTCGCCCGCTGTTGCTCCCGCGTCCGAAATCCGGCCAGCTCGACCTGTTCGACAGCAATCCGATTGCGCTGCCTTCGCCTGCGGTTGCGCCGACGCCTTCGATAAACTTCCCGCAGCCCTCGGCACTCTCCGCGTAGTCGCCCGCGACAAACACTGCCTACTGCCAACTAAGTTCTGCCAACTAAAAACATCCCGCATCCCGAAATATACATTACACATCCTGCATCATCAATTATCCATCATCCATTATCAATTGTTTTTATGACTCTCTCCATTTCATACGATTCATCATTTGACGGTTTCCTTTCCGCCATATTCGAAATTTATTCCCAGCGGCTCGATGTCGAAAACTTCGTCCCGGATCGCGATACCGATGCCCCCGTTGATTTGTTTCAGCAGAATTTTCGCGTGGAGACGAACGAGGATTCCGCGATGCGCCTGCGCCGCGCCATAGTGAACAACGCAAGCGAAGAAGTGCTTACCCTGCTAGAAACTGCGTTCCTCTCGGAAGAGCGCGGGATAGAAATGAAAATCTTTGCCTACCTCCGCAAACTGTTTTCGGGCGATGACCCGAACTACGGCAAGAACCCCGCATCGCTAGAGATGCTCCCGCTGTACAAGATTGCGGGTTCCGTGCGCCATGAGGCGGGCAACATGCTCGGGATGGTCCGCTTTTCGAAGGGGCCGGGCAATTTCTACATATCAAAGATAGAACCGAAGTACGATATCCTCCTCATGATGGAGCCGCATTTCCGCAACAGGTTTGCCTTCGAGAAGTGGATTATATATGATTCTAAGCGCAAGTATGCGCTGCTGCACGACAAGGTGGGGGAGAGCAAAGTGGTAACGCTCCCCGACGAGGAATCGTTCGTGAAGGCAATCCAGTCCGATGGCTTTACCCAGCTGTGGCAAGACTACTACAAGTCCATCGCCATCAAGGAGCGCGAAAACCCGAAACTGCTCCGGCGTTGCCTGCCGGTGCGTTACTGGAAGAACCTGCCCGAACGCCAGGCCGCCAGCACTCCCGCGCTCTAGAACCGCACTCTAATCCCCAATAAAAAAGAGCCCGCCCAACCGGCGAGCTCCGCAAAATTCAAACCTTCGAATGAGCGGTCTCCGTGAGCAACAAAGCCCTCGGGTGTTAACCGAGGGCGGTTGCGAGAGAGCACGAGTGACCGGAGGTTTTATCCTCGAGACGTCGAGAGCTCGGTCTCTTAGTTTATTCTGCCGACAAGGTTGCCGGAGAGCATCCAGTCCTTCGTGCTGCCGAAGCTGTGGAAGCCGGCAGAGAGGCTGAAGCGGTCGGTGAAGGCCTTCTCGACGTAGACTGCACCGAGAACGTCCTTCACGTGCTTGGCTGCGAAGCCCTGGTATTCCTTGTGCTCGTCGCGGTCACCCACGTATTCGGCTTCGAGGATGATTCGGTCGATAACCGGGAGCGAAATCGAGACACCGCCCGTGATGGGCATGACCATGTCGTCATCGGCACTCAGGTTCATGAGAGCCACTTCGCCGAAGATGTTGAACAGGTTCGTGACCACGGGGACGTTTGCCTTGAGGGATACATTGTGCTTGATTTCGGCGTCGGAGTCGTAGACAACGTCGAAGATGTTGCTGCGGTAGCCGAGCTGGATCTTCATGTTGTTGAGGGCTTCGAGGTTATGGAAGTTGAACACGGCGCGGAGGTCACCCTTGTTGAGGTTGACGGACTTGCTGATGAGAGAAATATTCAGATCCATCGTCTCGGACGGGGTGAAGCCGAACTGCAGCTGGTTTTCGGAAGCCTGCGTAGACATGAAACCGGTCAGGTAACCGTCGATGTAGCCACCGAAGTAGTCACCGTTCTTGTCGGTGTTGTCCCAACGACCGACCTTGAAGTTGAACATGTCGGTTTCCTGGAATGCCCAGGCTTCGTCGAGGCTGAAGTAGTCGTCGGTGCCCTTTTCGGTACCTTCGCGGAGGGCTTCCTTCTTGGCCTTCTTGTCGAGGGATTCCTTCTTGGCCTTCTTGTCGAGGGATTCGTCGGACATGCGGAGATCGCCGGGGTAGAACGCTATGGCAATCTTGCCCTTGAAGTCTTCGCCTTCGGCGAGCACGGCAAAGTTGGCTTCGCCGTTCCAAGTTTCAAGGTTGTCGCTCATTTCGTCGTCTTCGGTGGTCCAGAAGACCTTGCCGGCTTCCAATTCGAAGTCAGCATTGATGTCGAACGCGAGCTTCGGGGTCTCGAGCACGGCGTTCTGGATCATTTTCTTCCTCTTGCGGCGTTTTTTCTTCTTGGCGGGCTTCTGCTCGTCGGCGGCTGCGACCTTTTCTTCGGCAGTCGCGGGTTCGGTGAAGCCTGCGTCTGCGGCCGGTGCTTCTTCAGCCGGAGCGGCGGTTGCTGAGCTTGCCGAATCAGTCGAAGCGTCAGCGGCGGCTTGTTCTGCAGGAGCTGCTTCTGCTGCGGGGGCGGCTTCGGTAGCGGGTGCAGCCTGTTCGGCGGCAGGTGCTGCTTCGGCAGGAGCGGCCGGGGCGGCCTGTTCGGCTGCGGGGGCAGCGGCTTCAGCGGCAGGTGCTGCCTGTTCAGCTGCGGGGGCTGCCTTGTCGGCTGTAGCCTTGTCTAGTTCCTTTTGTGCAACGTCTGCCTTTGCGGCAGTTGCTGCTGCATCAGGGGCGGCAAATACGGCCGCTGCCATAATGCAAGAAGCGAGGATCATCTTTTTCATCTCGGAATTCTCCTTTGGTAATTAATATGTCAAAAGTTTAGCAAATTAACGAACAAATGGGAGAATTCCCCCCAAAAATGGGATAAATTACTACAACTTTTTGAAAAAAAGTTAATTTTTCGTGCCATGAGGATTAATTTGAAAAGAATTTTCTGCTTTATTGCCGTTTTGTTCGTAACGTTCGCGCTCGCACAAGAAACCCTTCCCGTTTACAAGAAAGTAAAAAACGATGTGGACGAGTCCGCTCCCGTAGGCCAGCTTTCCAAGTCCGACTGGATAAAGGAACTGCCCATCCCCAAGGACAAGGTGCAGAAGGTCAGCTGGGTCAAGGAGACCGTCGAGGTGACCGACAGGAAGGGCCGTCCGGTAAAGGACAAGAAGGGCCGAGTCAAGACGAAGACCAAGAAGAAGAAGGTGGTGACCTGGGTTGAACAGGAACCGAAGGAACCGCCGACATACGTGCCTATCGACTGCAAACTCGGTACCGTCTGGGTGCGCCGTGCGGAACTGGCCCGATTCCAGCAGGAAGCGCTTGACTTGAGTGGCGAGTACGCCTCTGCGACGGGTAGCGTTTATCTGAAAAAGTCGCCGAACAACCCCAAGCGGTTCGATGTGACCATCCAGAACGGGCCCGAGGGCAACCGCGCCGAAATCGAGATGGGCAACTTGGAAATTCGCGAATCCAACGGCAACGCGCGTCTGGCTTACCAGGAAGATGGCTGTACGGTAGACATTGCGGTGACGGGCCGCAAGGTGAAGGTCGCTCAGCGCGGCTGCAACGAGTACAATGCGGGCCAGTACAAGCTTGAGGGCGACTACGGAACCTACAAGGGCAACACGCGCAAGGTCGCGAGTTTCAACATGCCCGAGGTGCAGCTCAAGTTCAAGGAGTTCTTCTGGTGCGGTAGCGGTTTTGACAGCTGCGAAGAGATGAAGGACGAAAACGGCCCGGTGTTCATTACCTGGAGCAAGGGCGGCAAGGGCTTTATCGAACGCAAGGCGGGCGAGACTGTGCATACCTACCGCCCGTTCGAACACGTGATCCCGCACAAGCGCGAATTCTACAAGGGCGAAAAGCCCATCGCCATCAAGACCAAGCGCACCGACATGAGCGGCGAGTGGATGATCTGGTACTACTACCCGAAGGCCGAACGCTTCAAGATGGTGCGTGCCGGCATGCGTTACGATATCGCCTACATGGAAATTTACGAGTGATAAGGGATATCGGACAGAGCCGCGTTCTTTTTCTGGATTCCGGCCCGCTGGTCCGGCTATTGCAGATGCACCCGGATTTTTACCCGGCAGTGTCGGGCGTGCTCGACATGGTGTACGAGAAGAACGTGCAGGTTCTTGTTTCTCCTGTTACCTTGTTTGAAATTAGCCAGAAAGCGTTCGGTGCAAATGAGGGTGTGCTTGCCCGCCAGTACCGCGAGTTCTTCGAGCATTCGAGGAACGTGAAGGTGTGTCCCGTGGATTCCGAAATCTCCGTGAAGGCTGCCGAACTCTATGCTGCGGCATCCCTCACGAACCACAAGATTACCGAAGCGGAGTCGCTTCGCCTTGCAACGGCGTTTGTGAACGGTGCCGACTGCATTCTCACGGAATGCGCGAACTTCCGCACCCTCACGGATGCGCTTGTTGTTACGCTGGACGAAGTGTAGTCCTATTCCAGGCTACTTGCTATTCCGCTTGGCCTCTTCGTATTCCTTTTTCTTCTGCTCGTATTCCTGCTTCTGTCGCTCATACTCCTGCTTCTGCCGCTCGTAATCGGCGATGATGGCCTTCATTTTTTCGGCGTAGGGCAGGTAGTAGGGGAGTTCGTCGATGACTTCCAACTGCCCCTTCTTGTTGAATCCGAGCATGTAGGTGTTGTTCACTATGAAGAGCGGTTCCACCATCTTGAACGGGCTGAACCACACGATGGTCGCCATTTCTTCGGTGCTTATGGCTCGGATGGAAATTTCGCCAACGGCATTTGCTTCTTCGCTGCCCTCGGGAGCCGTGTAGAAGGCGGGGTGGCGGATTTCTTTACGGACGCCCTCCCAGGCGTGCCTTGCGGACTTGTCGGTCTTGGGGATTGCGTACTTGAACTTGAACTTTTCCGGGCCCGCCTCGACGGTGTAGGTGTTCTTGCGCTTGTTGAAGTTCTCGTTCTGGCCTGTGCTAGAAATCTTTTCCCAGGTTCCCGGCATCAGGAACAGGTAGTCTGCGATGGGGAGATTGCCCTCTTCGACGGAAAGGTCTTCTTTTAGTTTGTTGTAAGTCGCGATAACCAGCGAGTCGCTTGCACGCACGTACTGCATGTTGTCGGGGAGCTTCTGGTACTTGATTTCTTCGGGACGGTTGTTCTGCGCTTCGCCGGTGTATTCGCCGCCGGGGATTTCCTTGTGGTCCGAAAGTTCTCTCGGCATGGAGGCGCAACCGACAAACAGGCTCGTGGCCCCGATGATGGCAAGAATCTTTAAAGTTTTCATGGCTGAACTCCTGGAAAATATTTGTTTGCGTTTTTAAAATAATCTTTTTTTTACGAAGAGGGTAACGTAATGTCAGTATTCTTCTTGTTTCCTACATCCCGGCCCCGTTTTTTTCCGCGTTTCTAGGTTCTAAGTTCTAAGTTTTAAGTTCTAAAATACTATCTTTTTCCCGTAAAATTACGGAGTTTTTATGCCTAACTATTGTCCTGTTATCGGTCTTGAAATCCATTGTCAGCTCGCGACTAAAACCAAGATGTTCTGCGGCTGCGAAATCGAAGTGAATACGACCCCGAACAAGCACGTTTGCCCTGTTTGCCTCGGTATGCCGGGTGCCATGCCCGTGCCGAACAAGAAGGCTGTGGAATACGCGATTCGCCTGGGCCTTGCGCTCAACTGCGAAATTGATTTGAACGCGATGTGGACCCGCAAGAACTACTTCTACCCGGACCTGCCGAAGGGCTACCAGATTACCCAGACGGGCGGACTTCCGGTGTACGACCACCCGATTTGCAAGAACGGCTGGCTCGAAATCGTGAAGGAAGACGGCACCAAGAAGCGCGTGGGCATTACCCGTATTCACATGGAAGAAGACGCCGGTAAGCTCATCCACGACATGAGCCCGACCGAATCCCACTTCGACGCGAACCGCTGCGGCACTCCGCTCTGCGAAATTGTGACCGAACCGGATATCCGTAGCCCCGAAGAAGCGGTGCTCGTGCTGAAGAAGATCAAGCAGACGCTGGAATACACCCGTGTTTCCAACGCCAACATGGAAAACGGCAACATGCGCTGCGACGGCAATATCTCGCTCCGTGCTAGCGAAGACGCTCCGTTCGGTATCCGCGCCGAAATCAAGAACTTGAACAGCTTCACGAACCTTGAGAAGGCCCTGTACTGCGAAATGAACCTGCAGGCCTCGACCCTTGATGCCGGTAAGGAAGTGGAACAGTGCACCAAGCGTTACGACCCCAATGCGGACAAGACTATCGTCATCCGCTCTAAGGAAGACGCCCACGACTACAAGTATTTCCCGGAACCGGACATGGTGCGCCTCGTGACTGATCCGGCCTTTGTGGAAGAAATCCGCCGCACGCTTCCGGAACTGCCGGATGCCCGCCGCAAGCGCTTCATGGACGACTTCGGTGTTTCCGAATACGATGCCATGGTGCTTACCGAAGACCGCGACGTGAGCGAATGGTATGACACCGCCGCGAAGAACTGCAAGAATGGCAAGGTCTTGGCCAACTGGGTGATTACCGAGCTCCTTGCCAAGGTGAAGGAACTGGAAGGCGGCCTCAGCGCCCTCAAGATCAAGCCCGAAGACCTCTGCAAGCTCGTGAACCTGATTGCCGACAACACTATCAACGGTAAGATTGCAAAGACGGTCTTTGCCGAGATGTTCGAAACCGGCAAGGATCCTGAAGCCATCGTGAAGGAAAAGGGGCTTGTGCAGGTGACCGACACTGGTGCCATCGAAGAAGTGGTCCGTGCCGTGTGTGCCGAAAATGCCGCCCAGTTTGCCGAATTCAAGGCCGGCAAGGTCGCGCTCAAGGGCTTCCTCGTGGGTATGACCATGCGCAAGTCCGGCGGCAAGGCCAACCCGGGCCTCGTGAACCAGATCCTCGACAAACTCGCGAAGGAATAATGGATAATTCGGAGTTCGGATTTCGGAATTCGGAATTGATAACAAGGTCGCTGAGCTCGCCAAAGCGCCTTGTTTTTGCTGTTCTCCTTGCCCTGTTCCTTGCGGTTCCCGCGGCTGCCGCTGAAGTCACAAACAAGTGCGATAGCCTGCGCGTGAGTACGCTGAACATGACCGAAGAGCAAATTGCCGAAATTTGCGGCATTGACTCCACGAAACTTGCCGAGGGCCCGACCCTCCAGGAACTCAACGAAGAAGACCCGAAGTACATCAAGCGCGATTACGACCACAAGCAGCAGGTTGTCGTGGGGAGCGTCATTATGCTCTGCGTTGCTGTCGCGATGGTGCTCATGAACAACTACAACCCGAAACGGTAGCACTTATACTACATACAAATTAATAGCCGCAGCCATTGTGCCGAGCCTCCTTGTTTTTTGAGGGGGCTTTCCTTTGTATTATACATGATGTATAGTATTTTGAATTTTGCTTTTGATTTTTTATGAAAAACGCTATATTTTTGCATAAAACGTTAATTTTGTATAGTATTTTCTATTGATTTTCGGAAAATAAAAACGTATATTAATAGACATGAAACCGATACTTGAATATAAGGACTACCGCCTGTACATTCAGGACTACTACGACGAGCGCAAACGCTTGGGTGCGTTCTCGTGGCGTGAGTTCTGCAAGAGCGCCGGTTTTACATCGCCGAATTTTTTGCAGTTGGTGTGCAAGGGCGAAAGCAAGCTGGGCAAACCGAAAATCGAGAAAGTCGCAAACGCGATGGGGCTTGTCGGTTACGAAAAGGACTATTTCCGTGAGATGGTTGCGTTCGGGAATGCGAAAAAAGATTCCGTGAAGAAGGCCGCCTTGCTCGAAATGCAGAAGATTGCGCTGGAGCACAAGGTGCGCGTTGTTGACGGCGACGCATTCCAGTACTATGAATCTTGGAAATACCCTGTGCTACGCGAACTTATCCCGATGATGCCGGGCGCGAATCCCCGTGATATAGCGGATGCCTGCAAGGAGCACGTGTCCGCCGAAGACGTTCGCGACGTGCTGGATTTCTTGGTCAAGGCCGGGTTCCTGAAGAAGGAGGGGAACAAGGCCTATTCGCAGACGGAACAGACCGTCATCGGCTCGAAGGAGGCGCTGCCGCTCGCAATCCGCGCGATGCACAAGGAGATGGCGAACATGGCCGCGCGCGCCGTGGACCGTTATGCGCCCGATGAACGTCATTTTACCGGCGTGACACTTGGCGTGAACGAGGAGGCTTACGGCAGGATAGCAAACGAGCTAGACGCCTGCTGCAGGAGGGTGCTTTCCATCGCGAACGAATACAAGGACCAGGATCAGGTCTGTAGAGTCAATTTCCAGTTTTTCCCGGTTACGGACAAGGTAAAGGAGGCTCGCCATGCTTAAGAATTTCTCCATTGCCATAGGGTCTCTTTTCGCGGTGTTTTTGATTGCATGTTCCAGTGACGAAGCCAGCGATATCGCGGGCGGTACCATCGATCCCAATACCATCGCGGCAAACAGCAGTTCGTCTGTCGATATTAGAATGGATTCGCCGATTGAAATTCCGAATGGAGACAATGATTCCATAAGAATCGTAAGCAGTTCGAGTGAACGTTCTGTTATAGAAAGCAGCAGCTCGTGCGAGGACGGCGGAAATTCTAACGATCCGATTCCCGTCTCCTCGTCTTCTGAATTACGCGATGGTGATATTGTGCATGCGAGCGATTTTTCCATCCAGTGTGCGGAAAACGTCATTTATGTGAAATTGGATTCCGCCGTCGCATCGGATGTCGGTGGCCCCGAGGCGTTCAAGCATATCGAGGGCGACTCCGTGAAATTTGTCTTGCAGAATGTCTATTTCGCTATCCCTTGTGAGGAGGATGCCCAGAAGCAGTTCCTGCAGGGCGTAAACGAAGGCCACCCGGTTGTCAGTAGTGAAGGCGATACGCTGTATGTGGCTTTTAGCCGGAGCAAGGGCTGGGAGTATGGTTGTGGATGTGCGGCGAAGGCCTCGTTCACGCTCGACAAGGCTTATTCCGGTATCAACTACACGGTTTTTGACCAGAAGGAAACCCTTCCGGTACAGGAAAATTAAAAGAAGGAGGATATCATGAAAAAGTTACTTGCAACAGCTGCGGCTCTGTCGCTCATGCTCATTGCCTGCGGGGACGATTCGTCTTCGACGGGTCCTGGACAAACTGGTGGCGAGAAGAAGACGAATGTGGCGGATTCCTACCATGCAGGAGAATGCCGTACTGAGAATCCTTGTGAACTGGGCGAGGGAAACAAGGCGTACCTAGTTTCTGGTGATGATGGCTATCAGATAGTGGTTCCTTCGGTGTCTTTCCCGCGTAGCACTTGGATTGAGGCGGATTTCTATTCTGAACGTTCTGGGGATACCTTGCATATCTGGGATGATCTCAAAAAATCAGATGGAACCATATCGATGGCGCAACCTTGCCATGCGGATATCCGGTTCGATATTCCTGAAGAATATTCCGATGTCAAGTATTTTAAGTTCTTCGACGAAGGCTATGAAGTTGTGCAGGGGCCTGTGCCTGAATGCAAGGTTTCCTCTTCAAGCGAAACGTCTTCGGCAAAGGATCCCTCGTCGAGCGAAACGCCTGAGTCCTCCTCTTCTTTTGCGCTTCCGGTCGAATCGTCCTCGTCGGTGATTGTTCCTGTGGACCCGCACCAGCAAATTACGGATGCAAGCGCACAGTGTCTTGCGAAGGGCATGGGGGACGATCCTGTGCTGGATGGCGGTTCGGATACTGGTGCGAGCCGATCTGTCGACGGCGATGAAAAATTACCTCCGGTTGTCTACCGCTATGTCGGTACCGAACGGACGGGTTTTACTATTGAAAATCTTTCGCTTACCTGCGGTGTCGTAGTCGATACGCTCGATGTCGATGTGTCCGGCGATACGGTTTACGTGAAGGCTAAATTCGACAACACGAATGCGCAGAGGTGCATTTGTAATTCTAAGGTGGATTTTGCCGTGGAAAACAATGAAGCCTACTCGCATGCGGCAGTTCTCGTTTTCAACAATGTTGCCGGTTCAAATCCGAACATCATGGAAATTATCGACATGGACGTGATTTCTGTTGGAGATATCACGGGGCACAAGCAGGCGAAGGACATTAAACTGGAATGCAAGAATGATAGGCAAACGGCTAGAAGGCTCGCGATGGCAAGCAATTCATTTGCCATGGACCCGATCGATACGACGTCGACCAAAGTGGCCGTTGCGGGTAGGATTGTCGGTGATGACGGTTTCGATACCATCATCATTCCCGAGGTAATGATGTCTTGCGGGATTACTTTTGAACGCTTTGAAGTCTATGCGTCCAACGGAATGCTCTATGTCGAACCGGAAGTGGATCCGGATAGCCCGATAACCAACTGCATCTGCCCGACTCGGGTTACCTTCAGGGTAGAGCAGAACGAGGCGTTCTCCAATACGAATTATCTCGTATTTGGCATGCGAGAACCGATGCCGTTGAAGAATGGTGTTGTCGTGGATGCGTCCGTTCTTGAAAACTGATATTTGAACTTGTTTTAAAAGGAGAAAAAATGAAAAAGATTCTTGCTACTGCAGCGACGTTTTCGCTCATGTCTTTATCGCTTGCATTTTTGGCCTGCGGGGACGATTCTTCATCGAGTTCCGCGGGCCCGTCCAGCGGAGAGCCTGGCGAGAAGGTTGTTGCCTCTATAGAGGAATGCAACTTGGGGTCTGACCTGGTGGGGCAGGACAAGGCCTATTTGCAGGGCAACGAAAGCGAAGGCTATCAGCTTGTCATTCCTGATATGCATGTCAACAACGAATGGCATGGAGACGAATTGTCTGTCAAACGCAATGGTGATACCTTGCTTGTTGAACAAGAAGGAACTTTGGTTTCGTTAAACTGGGTCTGCTATTCGGACCATCGGTTTGATATTCCTGCAGCCGATGCCGACATCAAGTATTTCAAGTTGTACAATCAGGTTTTTGAAGTGGTTTCCGGCCCTATCCCCGAGAGGAAGAGGATTACGATTATAGTGGATAATTCTTCGTCTAGTATTGTGCCCGAGTCGTCGTCCGCGGTGCAGCCGGGACAGTCTTCGTCGAGTGTGACTCCGCCAAGTTCTTCGTCGAGTGTGACTCCGCCAAGTTCTTCATCGAGTGTGACGCCGCCGAGTTCCTCTTCGCGCCCGAGCTACAACGGCCCCGTACCGCTCAAAACCATCTCGGCGACCTGCCGAGAACGGGTAATGACAACTAATCCTGTCGAACCTGAGCCGCCTAGGGCGTATCTCGGTATCTCTAACAGCTTTGCGGAAATTGAATTGTTTAATGTTGATTTGTCGTATGCCTGTAATTCCGCATCGCAGAAGGTTTTTTGGGATAGTCTGAACGCAGGCAATACCGTGGCTAGCGTCATAGGGGATACGCTCTTCGTGAACTTCAAACGGTTTGACGAGAAGGGCGTGGAGAATAAGTGCGGTTGCACGGCCGATGTGAAATTCACGTTTGATGAACAATATGCCGGATTTGGCTATACGGCGTTTGAGAACAACAGGCCTCCGCTTGAGTTGGTACATAAACTGATTAATCAGCCGGATCGGGGCTACCAGAAGATTGAAAAGGCCGATGCGCAGTGTAACAAGAGCGGTCCGGACGATCCGATGGTAGATGCCGCCTTGCCGCCCGTGGCGCACATGTACGTGAACGGCGATTCTGCGCAGATAGTCATTGAAGAAGTCGTGCTTACCTGCGGAACGATATTCGAGAGCGTTGCAATTGAGATGAAGGATTCCACGCTCTACGTGACTCCGCATTACGATACTTCGCTCCCGCAGGCCGATTGCCTCTGCACGTCGAAGGTCAGTTTCAATATCAAGGCGTTGGACCTGTATGAAGAAGCGACCTTGCTGGTCTATGACGACGGCACGAGCTCCAATCTTGGCAACAAGATGCGCCTGATAGTGGAATAGTTTCTATATTTCGGACCATGAAATACACAGACGAAGCAAAACAGAATTTCAAGGCCCTCTCCAATAACCCCTATCCTGGCCGTGGCATTATCCTCGGCGAAAGCGCCGACGGCAAGTCCTACGTGCAGGTCTACTGGATCATGGGCCGTAGCGTCAACAGCCGCAATCGCGTGTTCGAAATTGAACCCAAGACCGGCTTCATGAAGACCAAGGCCTTCGATGAATCCAAGCTCACGGACCCGCACCTGATTATCTACAACCCGGCGCGCCACACTGCCGACGTGCAGATTATCACGAACGGCGACCAGACCGACACGATTTACGACGCCATCAAGCTCGGCGGCACCTTCGAAAGCGCTCTCCGCACGCGCCAGTACGAAGACGACGCCCCGAACTTCACGCCGCGTATTTCCGGCATCCACTACAAGAACGCAAGCCCCGCCGTGTACAAGCTCTCGATTCTCAAGAGCCGTAACAACAGCGAAGAAGCCGGTTGCGAACGCATGACGTTCGAATACGAGAAGGCTTTGCCGGGTCTCGGCCACTTCATCAGCACTTATGAAACCGATGGAAGCCCGATTCCCAGCTTCAACGGCTTTCCGAAACTGATGCCGATTTTTGACAACGCCGAAGACACGCTCAAAAAATACTGGGCCGCCCTGAACAAGGACAACAAGGTGTCGCTCATGGTCAAGTGGATTGACAAGAAGACCTTCAAGGCGAAAACGCTTATCGTTAACAAGAATAAGTAAAAGAATGCTCGCAGATCCCCGCCTGCGCGGGGATGACGGCGGGATTTATTCCAGTTCGAGTTCGTTCTGAATGGCGCCTTCCATGCACAGGAGGCGCCTTTTCAAATCGGTGCCGAGGGCGTAACCGCCAATCTGCCCGCGGCTCGTGACCACGCGGTGGCAGGGGATTATGACCTGCAGGGGATTGCTGTGGAGCGCATTCCCGACGGCACGGACTGCATTCGGGTGCCCGATAATTTCGGCAACCTGCTTGTATGTCCACGTTTTGCCGTAGGGAATATCCATGATGGCTTCGAGGACGTTCATCTGGAACTTGGTGCCGGACAACTTAATCGGGATGGAAAATTTTTTGAGTTTGCCCGAAAGGTACTGGTTGAGTTCGCGTACAACGTTGTTGTAAACCCTTGCTGTGGCGCGCGGGAGAGCTTCGTCGCTGTCGGGTTTTGCGTATGCGCAGGCCTTGACCGTGCTTGGCACAATCGATTCATCTGCGCCGGTAAACCGGAGCCCGCACAGGAGGTTCCCTTCGAACTTGAAGGTCCACTCGCCCCACATGTTGCGGTGCTTGATGGTCAGTATGTCTACTTCCGGTTTTTTCATACTAGAAATATACACTTTTTACGGGGAGAAAGAAAAAAATCTATATTATGTACCTGTTGGGGTATGTGGGATAAAGGAGAAATCATGAAAAAGTTCCTGTTGCTGCCGGGTCATGGCTCGCTTTTTATTGCGGGCACGCTCTTTGCTCTCTTTTTGGTCGCCTGTGGCGACGATGACGACTTTTCTCCGGTGGCGAAAAACCGTGGTTACGACTATGCGTACACGACGGCGAAGGGCTTGTCGGAAACCCCGTGCAACGAGATGCGCGAGGGACGAGAAGCCGTTATCGGGCGAGACAAGGACCGTTACGAGTGCCGCTTTGACCGCGCCGATTCCGTCTACATCTGGGTGGGCTACGACGATACGCTAACTGCGGAAGGTCGCGAGTTCCACCAAGCGGAATCGTCTAGCAGTTTGCTGTACAGTTCCTCAAGTTTTGATTTTGATATCACTTGGTCTTATGATAAGGACGATTTCAAACTGGCGTCCATCCCCTTTACCCTGACTTCTAAGGACGAATTGTTTAACCCGGAAATCGAATACGGAACAATGACGGACGAACGCGATGGCCAGGTCTATAGGACCGTTGTCATTGGAAACAGAGTCTGGATGGCCGAGAACCTCAATTTTGCTGGCAACGACGATTATCCGCTAGTGCTCGAACGTTCGGCTTGCATTAATTTCGATGATGATAACTGCGCCCTGCTGGGCCGCTTGTATTCACGTGAAGCAACTATGGACAACATCGCCTGCAAACTTGGATCTTCCTGCGATATCGGGGATACCTTGGTTCGCGGTGTATGTCCCAAGGGATGGCATATTCCATCTAGCGACGAGGCTACGGCTCTAGTAGACGCATTTGGCAATAAATTTGAAGAAGTCCGGTCTGCAAAAACTTGGTCCTTTTATAACGAAGGGGGTAATACCACGGGCTTTTCGATGCCGGCAACGGGGGGGCTCAATTTCTATAATAAAGATTTTGATAATCTTGGAAGGACTGGAATCGTTTGGGCATATATAAAAGGACCGTATTTGAGTTACCTAGTTTTCCGCGGAGAGTCGGGTAATGATATTATTATACATTCTGGTTTTTCATACAATCTTTTTGCTTCTGTCCGCTGTGTATCGGATGACACGCTGAATGTAGTCTCTTTGTCATCAAGTGTCCGTAGTTCTTCGAGCGTTTCATCTTCGAGCATTTCATCTTCGAGCGGCGGAGTCAGCTCCAGCTCGTTCAGTTCTTCTTCCTTCAGCATTTTTCCCACCAGCAGTTCATCGGAAAGATACTCCAAGATGGATGTCGAGCCTTACCTGAAAGAAAAGGGCGAACAGTTTAACCCGGACATCGAATATGGTACAATGAGGGACTCGCGCGACGGCCAAGTATACAAAACAGTCGTCGTTAACGGACAGACCTGGATGGCGGAGAACTTGAACTATGCACGTCACAAGGGGGGGGAATCCTTCTGCTTCAATATGGACACGGTGTATTGTGAGTTGTATGGCCGCTTATATGCCCGAGATGTGGCAATGGATACCTCCGTGTGTTATTATAAATTCCCATGCGAACTGGGAAGCAAGCCTGTCCAGGGTGTGTGTCCGTCCGGATGGCATATCCCATCCTATAATGAAGCGCTGTCGCTGGCGTATTTTGTGGAAGGAAAATCCAGCGCACTAAGGTCCGCTAAGGGCTGGAAGCCGACCGTCCCGCCAGGAACAGATATCTACGGGCTATCCTTCGTTGGAACGGGAGCTCTTTGGCCGAATAATGGCACCAGCTTCAAGAGTATGGGTACCGCTGGATATATTTGGGTTTACGAGCCTTCGACAAACAGTTCCTACCTTTCTCTCAATGGGGAAAGTGTATCCGTCAGCGGCTTTACCACCTTCCCGGTACACCTTCCCGTCCGCTGCATAGCAGACAAGGCTCCCGCATCTTCTAGTTCCGCGAAAAGTTCGTCTTCGAGCGTGTCTTCGTCTAGCGTGAAATCATCGAGTAGTGTGAGTTCGTCGTCGTTCAGTTCGTCAAGTGTGTCTTCGAGTAGTGCGAAATCTTCTAGCAGCGAAAGTTCCTCGAGCGAAGAATCTTCGAGTTCGTTTGATAAGACCGTGCTCTTCAATTCGTCGCTAAGTTATGGTGAAATGACGGATGGCCGTGATGGCAAGACGTATAAGACCATAGATGTAGACGGAAAGACCTGGATGGCGGAAAACCTGAACTTCGCGGATTCTTCGACGCACCCTCTCCTGGAGGGGAACAACCGCTGTTATGACGATGACCCGGGCGAATGCGAAGCCTTTGGGCGCCTGTACAGCAGGGAGGCAGCGCTGAACGACAGCAGGTGCACTTGTTATAATGGATCGTGCCCCTCGATGTCTGGCAATGTTCAGGGCATCTGCCCCAGCGGGTGGCATATCCCTTCGAAAAGCGAGGCTCAACAACTGGAGAACAGTGTGAATCAGTCTAGTAATAAACTGAAGTCGTCTTATGGCTGGAATGGCGGAAAAGCCGGCACCAACGAAAAAGGCACATCCTTTACGGGAACGGGGGCGTATCGCCGTGAAAACGGAATTGGCGAGTTTAAGGGAAAAGGAGACTATACCAATGTATGGGTTTTTGACGTGTCAAATCCCAAAGACCTGGATTACTTGATGGTTCTGGGAGGAGGTCTCGTTATGTTCGCTAATGAAGGCGAAAGTGACCCGTTTTTCCCTATCCGCTGCGTGAAGAACTAATGGAGTTTAAGAGGATATATGAAGCGTTTCTTTAAGAGCAAAATAGTTGGCATCGCTGCTCTTGCCTTTGGCCTCGCATTTCTTGTGGGGTGTGGTGACGATGATGATTTTTCTCCGGTCTCTGGAAAACAGGGGGCTGATGACGTTGAATCCTCGGATAGTGTTAAATCATCCAGTAGCGTAAAATCTTCGGATAGCGAAGAGCCTTCCTCGTCATCTGTCATCCCCGCCTCGAGCGGGGATCTCCGCTCCAGCAGTTCGCGTGTCAGTTCTTCTAGCAGCAATAACCCGCCCGACGACCCTGCTTCCGCAATTGAAATTAACATCACGACGAAAGACGATATATTTAATCCGGAAATCGATTATGGCGAAATGACGGACCCGCGCGACGGTAAAAAGTACAAGACCATAGAATTCAATGGACAGGTCTGGATGGCAGAGAACCTGAATTACGCTGATTCTACAAAGAGTACTGTGATAAAAGGGAATACCCATTGCTACGATAACGATGAACGGAATTGCGAACTGCTTGGCAGATTCTACAACCGTACTGCGGCGATGAATAATGATGCATGTATTCCAGGTAAAGTCTGCAATCTGGGTGATGAACCTGTTCAGGGAATCTGTCCTGACGGCTGGCATATCCCTTCTTGGAAAGAGATGTATTATTTTGACTGGGCAGTGGACGACCGTCTTGACTATGTAAGGTCTGCGAACGGCTGGGGGGACGGGGTAAAGATAATTGCTCCCGGGCTCGATGTTTATGGACTTTCTTTCGTTGGCATGGGGGAATATGTTAATGGTAGGTCCACTTCTAAGGGCCTATACTCGGCAACGTGGGCTGTTTCTGAAAGTGTGTATTCCTATCTCTTGATTAAAGTTGCAGAACAGAGAATGTACGTTGATGATATTAGTCTTGAAAAAATGACTGATAACTTCTTCGGAGTCCGCTGCATAAAGGACTAATAGCAGGCGCAATTGCGCAAAAAGTATGATGAAAAAAGACCTGCCGCAGGGCAGGTCTTTTTGCATAAATGTCATCCTTGCGGTATTGTCATCCCCGCGAAGGCGGGGATCTCCTTGCAGAGCCAAAGACTATTTGTTCAGCTTTTGACGCCTTTGGCGTCCGCTGCTGCGTTCGGTCATACCGTCAAGTAAACTTGACGGTGCGACACTCACTTTGCAAGCTTTTCGGTCGCGGCGGCGACGCTGAGCAGGTCCGTTTCCTGGAACGGCTTGCCAATCCACTGCAGGCCGACGGGGAGCCCGCCTGCCATGCCGCAGGGCACGCTCACGCCCGGGAGACCGGCGAGGTTCAGGCTCACGGTGTAGATGTCGCTCAGGTAAACCGCCATCGGGTCGGACTCGTTCATGCCGCACTTGAGCGGGAGGCCCGGCATCGTGGGGCTTGCAATCACGTCGCAGCTTTCGAATGCCTTGCTGAAGTCGTCCGTGATGAGGCGGCGCACCTTCTGGGCCTGCACGTAGTAGGCGTCGTAGAAACCGGCGCTGAGCACGTAGCTGCCGAGGAGAATACGGCGCTGGACTTCCTTGCCAAAGCCTTCGCTGCGGGACTTGGCATACAGGTCGAACAGCTTGCGGGCTTCCTTGCTCCGGTAGCCGTAGCGCACACCGTCGTAGCGGCTGAGGTTGCTGCTTGCTTCGGCGGTTGCGATGATGTAGTAGCTCGATACCGCGAAACCGATGTGCGGGAGGCTCACTTCCTTGAGGGTGGCGCCTTCGGCTTCCATCTTCTTGAGCATGTTCTCGATAGCGGCCTTGCATTCCGGGTCGAGACCTTCGGCGAAGTATTCCTTGGGAACGCCGATGACCTTGCCCTTCACGCCTGCGTCGAGCTTCGCGCCGAAGTCCTCGGGTTCGCGGGTGCTCGTGGTGTTGTCGTGCGGGTCGATGCCGCAGATGGCGTTAAGGAGAGTGGCGCAGTCGGCGACGGTAGTGCCGAAGGGTCCAATCTGGTCCAGGGAGCTTGCATAGGCCAGCAGGCCATAGCGGGACACTCGGCCGTAGGTGGGCTTTAAGCCCACGACGCCTGTGCAGGCGGCGGGCTGACGGATAGAACCACCGGTGTCGGAGCCGAGCGCACAGGCGACCGTGCCACTGGCCACGGCTACGGCCGAACCGCCACTGGAACCGCCCGGCACGCGGGATTCGTCGAGCGGGTTCTTCACCGGCCCATAGTACGAGGTCTCGCTGCTCGAACCCATCGCGAATTCGTCCATGTTCGTCTTGCCGACGATAACCGCACCTGCCGCTTCGAGCTTTTCGATGGCGGTAGCGGTGTAGGGGGCGACGAAGTTGTCGAGAATCTTGGAGGCTGCCGTAGTGCGCGTACCTTCGAGGCACATATTGTCCTTCACGGCAACGGGGATGCCGTCCAGCGCGCCGAGACTCTTGCCTTCGGCACGGCGCTTGTCCGATTCCGCGGCCTTCGCGAGGGCGCGCTCGTTCAGCACGCTGATATAGGCGTTCAAATTCTTGGTGGCTTCAATTTTTGCGAGAGAGTCCTGCGCGAGAGCAACTGCCGAAATCTCGCCGCTAGCGAGCTTGGCGCTCAAATTCTTGATGGTTTCCATTACCTATTTCCTCCGGACCATTTCATGATGTATATCGAGATGGCCATGCCGATGATGCTGACGACGTTAAACTTGAAACTGATTCCCAGGGCGAGCTTGATCATGTAGAGGTCGAGAACCGCAGGGCTCGCGTTATCTCCGTTAAACCCGAACGAGGGCGAGAAGGACTTCACGAAGAAGTTGTGCACGATGTTGTCGTAACCGCCCGCGTTCATGAGTTCGCCGAGTTCCCCGAAGAGGAGCCCGAGGCATTCACCGAGCACTCCGCCGATGATGAGGCCGAGCACGATAAAGAGGATGAGTCGTCCGAAGGTGTTTCTGTTAGTCATATGGCTAAATATAGTAAGAAATCGTTTGTTTGAACCTGATAATACTCCTTGAATTATGCCCGGAAAGAACACTTTATTTATATTTGTAATGGAGAAAATGATGTATATGAAAAAATTAGAATACAGCGCCCCCCTCAAAAAATTCAGTCTGATTGCCTCGTTTATGCTTGTCGCGGCCATTTTTGTGGCTTGCGGTGACGACGAGTCCTTTGCTGTGAGGCCGGGAGAGGATGAAAAATCCTGTAGCAGCACCGAAGAGTTGTCTTCGTCCAGCGTGTCTAGCAGTTCGTTGGCCAAGTCGAGCAGTTCGTCTGCCGTGTCCAGCAGCAGTAACGTCAAACCGCAGTCGAGCTCTAGCGAGACAAGAGTGTCCAGCAGCAGTTCCGTGAAGTCCAGCAGCAGTTCTGCCCGTTCTTCCAGTTCTTCGCAGATAGTTCCCTGCAAAACAGAGACGGAGGACAACTGCGTGTATGGGACCCTGGTCGACGATCGCGACGGCCAGACGTACAAGACGGTAACGATCGGCTCGCAAACCTGGATGGCCGAAAATCTGAACTATGCGGCGCGGTACAGTACCTGTTACAAGAACGATGCAGCCAACTGTTCCAAGTACGGCAGGTATTACACGTGGGATATTGCCATCGATAGCGCATCTCTCCGGAATGCAATCGACAGGATCTGTGGCAATGGATATATTTGCGAATTCAAGAATCCCATACGGGGCGTGTGCCCCAGCGGTTGGCACTTGCCGAGTAAGGCGGAGTGGGTCGTTCTGTTCTACTCGGGTGTCGGAGGTGCGCGGGTAGAGGGTTCCATGACGACGGCGGGAGTGTACCTCAAGGCCACTTCGGGGTGGGACTGGAGTGCCCTTTTTGAGGATGACGGTAATGGTTATGATTCTTTCGGATTTGCGGCACTCCCTGCCGGTTACAAATCCGCAGATTTCTTTGACGAAGGCAAGGAAGCATATTTCTGGACATCGACGGATGAACGGAGCGAACAGGCCACTGCCATAAGGCTGGATCAAGGGTCCACGACATTTACGGCATCCTTGACGAAGTACATGGGGGCCTCTGTCCGTTGTGTGATGGATGACCCCGATACGCAGGCAATTTCTGGCAGTGTCGTGGAATCGTCAAGTTCAGAACCGGAGCCGCCTCCCTGCAATGTAGAAACGGATGACAGTTGCTTTGTGGATGCCCGCGATGGCCAAACTTACAGGATGGTTTACATCGCACGCCGTATTTGGATGGCGCAGAACCTCAACTACAAGACTCCGAAAAGTTATTGCTATAAGGATGACTCGACCAATTGCGCCAGGTATGGTCGCCTTTACACCTGGAGCGCTGCCGTCGATAGCGTGGGTGTTTGGAGTGACGCTTGCAAGGGGTGCGGTAATTCAGTCCGCAAGAGCCCGGATGGCCAGGCTCGAGGTGTTTGCCCTGAAGGTTGGCACTTGCCTTCGCATAATGACTGGTCGGCCTTGTTGGCGGCAGACAGCACGACTACGAAATTGAAATCGACTAGCGGTTGGTCCGGTAGTTACGAAAGCGTCGACAATGGCTTTTCTGCACTGCCTGCAGGCCAGGGGGAAAGTTCAGGACTTTATACGGGCTTGGGCTATAGAACATATTTCTGGTCGACCAGTGAAGACTTTACCGATAGGGCGGAAGGTATGGCCCTTTATTCTAGCGAACGCGAGGCCGAACATGTATCCCTCTATAAAGCGAGGGCTTATTCGGTCCGCTGCATATTGGATTAGGCAACAGTCCTGTCGGCCGATGCTTACTTGATGCTCCAGTCGATGGGTTCTAGACCCTTGCTGACGAGGTATGCATTTGCCTTGCTAAAATGCTTGCAGCCGAAGAACCCGCGGTAGGCCGAAAGCGGGCTCGGATGTGGCGCGGTGAGAATCAGGTGACCGCGGTTGGGGGCCACGAGTGCCTGCTTTTTGATGGCGAAACTGCCCCAGAGCAAGAACACGAGATTCTCGCGCACTTGGGAGAGGCGCTGGATGATGGTGTCGGTGAACTGCTGCCAGCCGATTCCGGCGTGGCTTGCTGCCATGTGGGCGCGCACCGTGAGCGATGCGTTTAGGAGAAGGATTCCCTGGTGGGCCCAGCTTTCGAGGTTCCCGTGCGGGGGCGGCGTGATGCCGAGGTCATCGTGAAGTTCCTGGAAGATGTTCACGAGTGACGGGGGAGGCTCGATACCAATGGGCACGGAGAAGCACAGCCCGTGCGCCTGGCCGGGATTGTGGTAGGGGTCCTGCCCGATGATGACAGCCTTGACCTTGTCTACGGGGCAGTAGTCGAGTGCCGCGAAAATCTTGGAGCCGGGCGGATAGACCACGTGATGCTCCGCCTTCTCTTGCAAAAGTTTGTTTTTAATTTGTTTGAAATACGGCTGCTCGAATTGGTCGGCGAGCAGGTTCAGCCAGGATTGTTCAAGTTTTACGGTCATATAGTCATTAGTTGTTGGTCAATAGTCATTAGTTATGATAAAAAAGTGTCATCCTGAGTGGAGAACGAAGCCCGAAGTCGAAGGATCTAGGTTTGATTTTTTGTCTTTACTGCAAGTATGGCAACCTTTTCGCCTTTGGCGCGGGTGTAGAACAGGATTGCGGAATTCTTGCCCTTGGGCTTGAGCCGCTTGGTTTCGGCGTCGGGGTCGAGTTTTACGCCGCGCAGCTTGAGCGTGATTTTCCCGATGTCGTGTTCCTTGAGCATGCTGCGGACAGCGCCTGTCGCGATTTCGGTATGCGCGAGCACTTCGTAGCAGGAAAATCCCGGTGCAGGGAGCGGCTTGTCGCTCGAAACATACGCGATGCCTTCCGAAATCAGGTGAGCATTCGGGTCGTGGGCGAGGGCAGCCGCATTGAAGAGGTGGCTCCGGATAAGTACTGGCGCGGGTTCTGCGATGTACTTGCCGATTTCCCCGAGGGGCAGGTCGCTCCGGCTTGTCGCCGTGCGGTAGGTACGGTCCTTGCCTTCGAGGCTGTCGTTCCGGTCGAGTTTTTCCTGCAGGTCGTCGTCGAGGGTCTCGAGCGAGCGGTCGCGCCTGCGGGTCCATTCTGCAAGCGTTTCGCCCGCCTTCCCGACAATGATTGCACGGACGGTGTCCGGGTGTTTTGCGAGTTCCCCGAAGAGCACGAGGCATTCGCGGCAGTCGCTGTGCCCGCCCAGGTAGAGGATTTCGGTTCCGTCTGGGATTTCTGCGGGCGGGTAGCCGGGCGGGAGTTTCGCCATGCCGCCCCTGTAGTGCCTGCTGATTTCGATGACTTCTTCGAGCGTGGGCGTGAGGTTCTTCAGGTCGCGCTGGTTCTCGCCTTCGAGCGCACGGCGTGCCGGGTCGATGGTGAAGTAGTCCGTTTTCGTCATGCCCGCGGAGGCGGGCATCTTTGCGTCGTTACTGCCCGCGACTTCGCGCACGTCGGCGCACTTGACGGATGCCGGCTTCCCGAACGCCTGCATGTTGTGGCTATACATCGCGAGGCGGTTTTTGTCCAGGTCAACGCCCGTCACTTTCAGGCCTGCGGGCAAGTAAAAACTGTCTCCGCCCATGCCGCAGCACAGGTCGTGAACTTCTGCGTCTGCGCCAGTTGCATTTTCGGTTGCGTCGCTGGTCGCGTCGTTCCCGCATGGCCAGAGTTTTGCCTTCCAGCGCCCGATATCTTGTGCGGTGCTCTGTTCTAGCGCGAGTTTGTCGCATAGGAGGAACATCCCGCGGGCGGTCTCGTTATTTGTGGAATTGCGGGCAGCCCCGACTTTTGCAATGTGTTCGGTGGCACAGAACTTCTCGCGGAACTTGGGCACGAGCGCCATGTAGTCCATGATAGCCGCTCGGTCCTCGTTGCTGTAGCCCGCCTTCTGGAGCGCGGTCGAAACCTGCAACGCATCCCACTTGCGCGTAAGGGCTTCTTCGATAAAGCCCTGGACGGAGTCAGATGCGAGCAAATCCCATGGTTGCATGCCGTAAATTTAAATTATTTGCACGATTTTATGGGCTCCGGCGCACCGCTTGCCAAACTTTTAGTTTAAATTTAAGGCATGGGATACAAACAGGGTTGTTTTAGAGTGCGGCACTTGTGCCGTTTTGGGTGTGTCGCGGCGATGGCTGCGGCTGGGGCTCTTTTCGTTGCATGCGGCGGTGATTCCGACAGCGGTGCCGGTTACGACTACGAAATCGTGGGGGATTCCTCTGCGGGCATGTCCTTGCCCGATTTGGGCGGCTCCTCCGATGTTGCGGCAATCTCGTCATCCTCGGATGTCTCGCAGTCTTCCGACAATCCCCCCGCAGGTTCGTCCGCAGGGCCGCTCTCTTCTTCTGTACCGCTTCCGCCATTTGCTTCATCTTCGTCTTATTTGTGGGATTCGTATTTCAGTTCCAGCTCGATCCGTATCACTCCGCGTTCTTCTTCGGGCACGGAACCCCCGCGCTCCTCGGCGCATGAGCCTCCGCCTTCGTCCTCGTCTAAAATTCCGCAGTCCTCCGCTTCCGAACCGCCGCTCAGTTTCGGTTTCTACACCGGCGCCGACATCTCGACCGTGCAGGAATACGAACGCTTCGGCGCGAAGTTCTTCGACGTTGACGGAACCGAGAAGGACATTTTCACGCTCCTCAAGGACCACGGCTTCAACGCCATCCGTTTAAAGACTTTTGTAAGCCCGAAGGCGCAGTACGGCTATGCCGCTGCGGGTTGCGACCACGATGCAGAAGCCTATGCCGACAAGGACCACATTGTCGCCTACGCGCAAAAAATCAAGGCTGCGGGCATGGCGTTCTTGCTCGATATCCACTACAGCGACAACTGGGCCGATCCCGGCAAGCAGATTATTCCCGAGCGCTGGCGCAAGGTGAACAGCTCCGACGCCCTTGCCGATTCCGTGTATGCCTACACTCTTGACCTGATGAATGCGCTCAAGCAGGTGGGGGCGGTTCCCGAGATGGTGCAGATTGGCAACGAGACCACGCCGGGCATCCTCGTTCACGTGCCGAACAGCAGTACGAACTGCTGGGGCGACAATGTGGACAAGGCCTCCGCCGCGATTGCCGGCGACATGAGCACCTCGAGCGGCAAGGCGAACGCGGCCAAGTACTTCAAGGCGGGCATCTCGGCAGTCAAGGAAGTTTCGCCGAATACCAAGACTGTGCTGCACATCGAACGCATACGCCAGGCGAATACCGTCACCTGGTGGATGACGGAAATATTCAAGAACCAGAAGGTCCCCGCCGACGTGATGGGATTCTCCGCCTACACGGCGTATGGCGACAAGGCTCCCGATGACTGGAAATCGCTCTTCCAGACGGTCACTTCAAGCTATCCGAATCTTGAATTCATCGTCGCGGAATACAACGGCGGCGATGCGGAGAACCACTACAATTTCGACGGCTCGCGCAAGCGCACGACCGAGATGGTGAAGGGTCTTGACCGCTGGATTGGCACGTTCTTCTGGGAACCGACGCTCAGCGGCGCCTGGGGCCCCGCGCTCTTTGACTGGAAGGGTAGCAACCTGCAGGCGAACAGCAAGGCCTTCGAAGAATTCCCGATGCGGTAGTTTTACGCTAAATTTTGAACAGGGCGATTTCTTCTTGAGAAAGTTTGCTGATGTCCTTGCCGTTCCTGTCGGCATACCGAGCCAGTTCCAGCAAGTTCAACTTGCAGGGAGGTGCGTTCCTGTATGGGTCGGGCACCGCCGAAAACGGAATCCGCACATCGGACAGAATGTCGTCAGCCTTTTCAGTTCCATTCATAAGTGTACGTCTCCAATAATTTTTTAGCGGCAATCGGCCCCAAAATGAAATGATACGGGTGAAGCGCGCCGATGTGCGAGCACCCTAACACTCCAATATAGTGATTTAGCAGTTCATTGTTAAGGGCAAAGCCGAAAATAACGCCGTCATAGCCCCATTGTATGGATTTATCAACGGCAATAGCAAAAAGATGACCGCCAACACCGCTGTAACGTTGCGTGCCGTACTCGCGTTTATTGTTGCGCGGAGCCGTGCAGGCCCAATGCAAATACGCGGCCTTAGGACCCTCGTCATTTTTCACCCCGACCAGCCCCTGAATTTCGTTATTTTCCTTCAAAGCGAGAGCGAACACTTCAACATCGTTAGGAACCTCGATCCAGTCAATTCCCCAGCCGTTCTTTTCGTTGAACTTTTTCAGGAACGAACGGCTCTCAATTCTGAACACTACGGTTTCCTTGATCTCCCCGGTTTCAGTATCCTTGAGGCAAGGGACGATTTCGTCCAGCCAGATTCCGACACCGCCGATTTTTGCATCGCTGTACATCGTTTACTCCTTTCCCCGCGGACATGCGTAAAACAGCGGGGTTTTTATTGATTTTGCTCTTTTGAGCAGTATAAATATAAACTTTCTAGGGGTGGATGTCAAGAGATTTTTGGAAATTTCTGCATTTTTTGCATTTCCAATAATCTATATTGCAATTGACATAGCCCTCGTCCTGGAAGGGATCCAAGGGCGCCCGTTTTATTGAGTATTTGCTCTAGTCTCTACTTCGAAATCGCCAAATTTCAATTACAACGAGAATAGGGTAAACTGCTCACGTCCCGATTGGGGCGTGGGTCGTTTGCGTTTATTGGTTGTAAAGGTTTTGGCGAACCTCGAAGTACAGTAAGCGCTTCAGCGATGCCACGCCTTTTTTTGTTGCTCAGCTGAAATTCCTGACTTTCATTTGCTCCGTATGCGGGTTTGCGACGGAGTTAAATGAAAACGCTGATAGACATCAACAACTACCCTGTTTCCGTAGTTCTCAAGACCCTTGTCAAAGACAAGACAACGGGCCAGAACATTATCCTTGCGACAACGGCTCGCACAAGGCGGGGGCGCATTTTGGGCAAGACAAAGCAAATAACAGAGGAACTGCTCCAGTCCATCGGCGCTGACCTAATCCAACCGAGAGTTGCAAAGTCACTTGAAAAACAGGCGGAACGCACCCGCGAAAAGGCGGAAGTCTTCACACCGTCATGGATTTGCAACAAGATGAACAACCACTGCGATGCAGAATGGTTCGGCCGCGAAAACGTATTCAACACCGAAGACGGACAATCGTGGAAACCGACATCAAAACCAATCAAGTTCGAAAATGAAAACGATTGGCAAAAATACGTGGATTCAAAACGCCTCGAAATTACCTGCGGCGAAGCTCCATACGTCGTTTCGCGATACGATACCACTACCGCAGAAATCATCCCGATAAAAAAACGCATCGGCATACTTGACCGCAAGTTGCGTGTGGTGAACGAGAACACCGACAACAAAAAAGATTGGCTCAAGTGGACGTACCGAGCGTTCCAGAGTGTGTATGGTTACGAATTCCAGGGCGACAACCTGCTTATCGCCCGCATCAACCTGCTCATCACCTTCGTGGATTACATGCAGGATCGCTGGGCTCGAAATCCAACAGAAAGTGAACTCCAGAAAGTGGCGAACATCATCGCCTGGAACATTTGGCAAATGGACGGCATTACGGGCAAGGTCCCCTTCGGAAAACCGAAAGAAGAGCGAACGCTCAATATGTTCGATTTTACGGTTGGCGACAACGACAGCGAGCCGGAAGAAATGGACTGCAAAATTTTTGACTGGACAAGAAGAAGGTCTTATACATACAGAAGTATAAAGGAAGGTCGGTAAAATGAAGTTTGATTTCGCAATAGGTAATCCGCCTTATCAAGATGAAACAATCGGAGATAATAAAAACTATGCTCCCCAGATATATAATGTTTTTATTGATGAAGCGTATAAAATCGCAAATGCAACAGAATTAGTTCATCCCGGACGGTTCTTGTTTAATGCAGGATCAACACCCAAAGCCTGGAATAATAAAATGCTGAATGATGAACACTTCCGTGTCTTAGAATATAGGTCTGATGCAAAAGAAATATTTCCAAACACCTCTATTACTGGTGGTATCGCCATTACGTACCACGACCATAATAAAACATTTGTACCGATAGAAGTCTTTTCATCTTTTTCAGAAGTTAATTCAATAAGAAAGAAGGTAACTGAATTTAATGGATTCAAATCTTTCTCTGACATTGTCAAATCTGCATATTCTTATCACTTTTCGTCAACTCTATACGAGCAATATCCCGAATTAAAAGGAACTCTCAGTGAAGGACACGATTACGATTTAAAGTCAAATGTTTTTGAATTAATGCCAAGCATATTCCATGAAACGCAAACTGAATCAAATATGTTGCGGATCTATGGTCGGCAAAACAACGACAGAACAATTAGATATGTAAAACGCGAATTTATTCTTGCTCCTGATAATGTTGACCGCTATAAAATTTTCATTGCGGGTGCGGACGGAGCTGCGGGAACAATTGGAAAACCCGTTCCTGCACGTATTTGTGGAGCTCCGACAATTGGTGATATTGGCGTTGGTTCAACGGAGTCTTTTTTAAGTATTGGTACATTTAGTAATCGTATTGAAGCCGAACATGCATGTTTCTTCATAAAAACAAAATTTATGCGCTTTATGTTGGGCATTTTAAAGGCAACACAAGCAATCACTCCACAAAAATTCAAATACGTCCCTCTCCAAGATTTCACCTCGCAATCCGACATCAATTGGTCCAAATCTATTCCTGAAATTGACAAACAACTTTACGATAAATACGACCTTTCGCCCGAAGAAAGAGAATTCATCGAAACTCATGTAAAGGAGATGGAATAATGGCTATGCAGACTCCAAATATCAAGACAGCGAAAGATGTTGTCCCGATGATATATGCCTATACCACTCCGGGTATTACCTACCACGAAGGCTATACCAAAATCGGTTATACGGAACAGAAAGTCGAAGACCGTGTTTACCAACAGACGCATACGGCAGGCGTCAAGGCCAAAATTGAATGGCAGGGCAACGCTGTTTTTGATGATGGCTCGGGAGAAACTTTCGACGACCATGCCTTCCACGCCTACTTGCGCAAGAACGATGTCAAGCAGCCGATGGATCTGGGGAATGAATATTTTGACAAGAACGATCGAAACGAATGGTTCTACATCACTCCAGAAGATTCAAGATCTAAGTTCTACGATTTTCGTCTCAATCGTGGAATCTTTGAACAAGAACAGGCAATTATCCCATACACCCTCCGCGCCGAACAAGAAAAAGCCGTGTCATTGACCAAGGCTTACAGGGAATCTCACGAAAAAGGGGAATTCTTATGGAATGCAAAGCCCCGCTTCGGAAAGACTTTGGCCGTCTATGACTTTATGAAGCGAATCGGCGCCAAGACAGTCCTTATTGTGACAAACAGGCCCGCCATCGCGAACAGTTGGTATTCGGATTACGCAAAGTTCATCGGGCGTGAATCAAAGTATTTCTTCGTAAGCGATGTTGACGGTGTCAAGAACAAGAAGAACGTCATCTCTTATGACGAATTTGCAAAAGACAAGATATCTCGCGAAAAGAAGAAATTGCCGGTACTCGGTCTTATCTACTTTGCCTCGCTTCAAGACTTGAAAGGCTCTGTCTATTTCGGAGGCAAGTTCGATAAGCTCCAAGAAATTAAAGATACCAACTGGGATTTGCTTGTTATCGACGAAGCCCATGAAGGTGTTGATACCTACAAGACCGACGTGGCGTTCGATCGCATCAAGCGCAATTTCACGCTGCATCTTTCGGGAACTCCATTCAAGGCTCTTGCAAACAATAAGTTTAACGATGACGCCATATTCAATTATACCTACGCCGACGAGCAAAAAAGCAAACGTGATTGGGACAATTCTAACGAAATAGAGAACCCATATGCAGTGCTCCCGACGCTCAGTCTCTATACCTATCAAATGTCGGAGATTGTTCATGATGAACTTTCGCAGAAGATGGAACTTAACGGTGAAACGGTAGAATATGCATTCGACCTTAACGAGTTTTTCAAGGTTGAAAATGGAAAATTCGTCCATGGTTCTTCTGTCGATAAATTCCTAGACGCTCTCACGACACAGAAAAGATTCCCGTTCTCGACGCAGGAATTGCGCGATGAAATTAAGCACTCCTTCTGGCTCCTTGACAGGGTCGAAAGCGCAAGGCTTTTGGCAAAGAAACTTCATGAACATCCAGTTTTCAAGGATTACGAAATAGTCCTTGCTGCAGGTGATGGCCGCGTTGACGATGATGACGAAAACGAGAAATCTTTCGATAAGGTCAGGAAAGCGATTGCCGAAAACGAAAAGACCATTACATTGTCTGTCGGTCAGCTAACCACAGGCGTTACCATTCCTGAATGGACGGCAGTGCTTATGCTCAGCAATGTGAAATCGCCCTCACTTTATATGCAAGCCGCTTTCAGAGCACAGAATCCTTGTCTCTTCCGCACCGGTACGAAAAGTAAACGCAAAGAAAATGCATATGTATTTGACTTTGACCCGGCAAGAACGCTTATAATCTTCGAAGAATTTGCAAACGATCTTTCGCCCAATACATCGTCTGGTCGTGGAGATGTCGAAACCCGAAAGAAGAATATTCGCGAATTACTCAATTTCTTCCCTGTTATCGGGGAAGACGAAAATGGCGAACTCATTGAGCTTGATGCCGAAAAGGTTCTCTCGATTCCGCGTAAGATTAAGTCCGTTGAAGTGGTTCGCAGAGGCTTCATGAGCAACTTCTTGTTCCAGAACATCAATAACGTGTTCTCAGCTCCCAAGGAAGTCCTCGATATTATTGAGCAATTTGATCCTATCGGAGAACAAAAACCTAAACAGAACGTCAATTTGTCTGAAGAAGTCAAGAAGGACTTGGGACTTGACGAAAACGGCAATGTCAATTTGGACGATGAATATGTAATTGGCGTTGCTGCCGATATCTTTGGTCCCAAACTTTATGATGTCAAGGGCGGAGTAGATGAAGTAATTGCCGAAGTTCGTGAACCGTCCAAACAAGATTATCTAAAAGACCGTTTAAAGGAATTTGTAAAGGATAAGATTGTCAAGGACGTCGTCCAGACTGTTCAAGATAATTACGGCTCCGACATGAAACCTTCGGATAAACGCCAAGTGGAATCAAAACTGAATTCCGAAGTGGACCGTATTGTTGATAAAACTGTCAAGAACTACGAAATTGAACAGAATGTGATTGAAAAAGAACGTGTCGAGGCAATGCAGAATAGACACGAAACCGGTAAGACCACGAAGGAAATTGAAAAAGAGTTCGAGAAAAAGCAGGAAGAGGCAAGAACCAAGTTTAAGGCCGAAATCAATTCTGTTGTCGATGACTTTGCAAAGGATTCAGTCAAGGAAATCGTAAAGACGGTTGAAACAAAAATCAAGGAACGCGAACGCGACACCATCGAAGATGGCATACGTGATCACCTGCGCGGCTTCTCTCGCACTATTCCTTCGTTCCTCATGGCCTATGGCGACGAAACGGTAACGCTCGCAACCTTCGACAACAAGATTCCTGGCAACGTGTTCCTTGAAGTCACAAGCATCACCTTGGAACAGTTCCGCTTTTTGCGCGATGGCGGCAAATACAAGGATTCCGAAACGGGCGAAGAAAAGGAGTTCAAGGGACAACTCTTTGATTCCGTTGTTTTTGATGATTCCGTAAAAGAATTCCTGTCGCTCAAAAAGAAATTGGCAGATTATTTTGATGAAAAGAGCATCGAGGATATCTTCGATTATATCCCGCCGCAAAAAACGAACCAAATCTTCACGCCGAAAGATGTCGTGAAACGCATGGTCGATATGCTGGAACAGGAAAATCCCGGCTGCTTCGATGACAAGGACAAGACTTTCATTGACCTGTACATGAAATCAGGTTTGTATATTACGGAGATTGTCAAGAGGCTCTATCAAAGTAAGAAAATGAAAGAGCTATTCCCCAATGATAAGGAACGCCTAAAGCATATCTTTGAACATCAGGTATATGGCCTTGCCCCAACTGAAATCATCTACAAAATTGCTACAAGTTTTATCTTGGGTTTTGCCGACAACACCGACGAACTCAAGCATAACTTCAAGCAATTCGACGCCCTGCCCTACGCAAAAGAAGGAACGCTGAAGCAGAAACTTGATGAATTGTTCGGGGAATAGAATTCAATAAACATTTCACTTTTTCATCAGCATCTCCATAATGCAGTGGTATGCCTGCGATTGTTCGATTTGCATAATGGTGGTAATCTTGTTGCCAGCATCCTTTGAAGATGCTCCGCAGTGGAATAGTTTCTCGCTTTTCAGGCCGTAATCCAAGAAGATGTAGCGGTCGTGGAATTTGTCCTTTGTCTTGTTCATGGCAAGTTTTACATCGGGGCGCACGGCAAGAAAATCCTTCTGCATCTGTTTCGTCAGGGCTTCAAAACTGCGGTTGTCGCTATAGATTGTCACGGATACTCCCTTCTCGATTTGGCGCAGCAGGTCAAGCGTCTTCACGCCGATATAGTCATCGATAATCGTGATGGATTTCTTCGCCATGCCGTAGATCTGGGTGTAGGCGATGTCTGCTTCCAGCCGCTGGCCGTTTAGAATCAAGAAATGCTTGTGGGTGCTCGGGTCCACGAAATTTTCCATGACCTTCTGGAGGTTCATGTTCATCTTGCTGAATTCGCCGCGCATTTCATGTACCTCGCCAGAAAGGACCTTGACATCTGCCGATACGTCGGCAATATCCCTTGTGTTCTGGGCGGTCTGCAACGCTAGCGGGGTGACTTCCGAGCCATGAAGCAACAGACCTTCCGAAACGGCGTAATCCTTTAACCGTTTGAAAAGGCGGATGAGCGCCTTGCTCTGGGCTACTGCCTGCTCGCCTTTAAGAACTGTCATGAGCATGTATATGCCCTGCTCGGTAAAGGCGTAGGGCGGCTTACGAGTTCCTCCCCATCTTGATATCGGAATTTCCGATATCAAGTTTGTAGATTCTTCACGGGTTAATTGAAAACGAAAATCTTCATCAAAGCGGTCAAGATTGTATTTTACCTGCTCATTGAATCTACTGGTACTATACCCGTAAATTTCCGCCAAATCGGCGTCGAGCATCACTTTTACCCCGCGGATGGTGTAAATCCTCGACTTGAGCAAGTTCTCGTCAATCAGTGAAAATTCTGGTTTCACTGTAACCATTTCTGTCTTTTTCTTGTTTTTTGTCATTTTCAATTCCTTTTTAAAACAAAAAAGACCGCCCCGCTTGCGCGGATAGCGATCATCTAATAGCACCCTTTCTGGTGTTTGGGAAGGAATATACAAAAAGGAAGAAGAGAAAACAAGTGGCTTAGCCTGTTTCCCCCTGTACACAGAAAAATGCCGAAATTGTTCGCTTTTTCGGCTTAATTCTTGTATTTTTTAGGCAAAAACAAGAAAAAGGATGGAACATGGAAAATTTCAATTTCTACAGCCCCACGGAATTTGTATTCGGCATGGACCGCGAAAATGAATGCGGTGCGCTTGTCAAGAAGTACGGCGGCACGAAGGTGCTGATCCATTACGGTGGTGGCTCTGCGGTGCGTTCGGGCCTCATCGACCGCGTGAAAGCTAGCCTCGATGCTGTTGGAGTCCCGCATGTGGAGCTTGGCGGCGTGAAGCCGAATCCGCACGATTCGCTCGTGTACAAGGGCATCGAAATTGTCCGTGAAAATGGCATTGACTTTATCCTTGCAGTGGGCGGCGGCTCTACGATCGACAGTTCCAAGGCCATCGCGATGGGTGTTCCTTGCAAGGGCGATTTCTGGGATTTTTACGAGGGCAAGGCATCTGCTGCATGCGCGCTCCCGATTGGCGTGGTGCAGACGATTGCGGCGGCCGGTTCCGAGGGCAGCGGCGATTCCGTGGTGACCAAGGAAGATGGCATGCTCAAGCGCG
The DNA here is from genome assembly GCF_900129735.1 of Fibrobacter sp. UWCM. NCBI lineage: Bacteria > Pseudomonadati > Fibrobacterota > Fibrobacteria > Fibrobacterales > Fibrobacteraceae > Fibrobacter > Fibrobacter sp. UWCM. The sequence continues at coordinate 82,339 of NZ_FQWR01000004.1, forward strand.
GCGCGAGCAGCGAGCACATTCGTCCGAAGTTTGCGGTGCAGAATCCGGCGCTCCTTTGCACGTTGCCCGCCTACCAGACGGCCTGCGGCATTACCGACATCATGGCCCACGTCTTTGAACGCTACTTCACGAACACGCTGGAAGTGGAAATTACCGACCGCCTGTGCGAAGCTGTGCTCCTCACGATGGTGAAGGAGGGCCCGCGCGCCATTGCCGACCCCGCCAACTACCAGGTGCGTGCGAACATCATGTGGGCGGGGACGGTAGCCCACAACGGCGTTGTGGGCTGCGGGCGCAGTCAGGACTGGAACAGCCACGCCATCGAGCACGAACTTTCGGCGCTTTACGACTGCGCCCATGGCGCGGGCCTTGCGGTCATCATGCCCGCTTGGATGGAATATGTGGTAGACCACAACGTGATGCGCTTTGCCCAGATGGCTACCCGCGTGTTCGGCTGCGAGATGAACTTCGAGAACCCGAAGGCCACCGCCCTCGAGGGCATCAAGGCCTTCCGCCGCTTCCTGCATTCCATCGGCATGCCGATTAACTTCGCCGAACTCGGCGCGAAGGAAGAGGATATCCCGAAGATGGTCGAAAAACTGAATCCGGGCGACGGCTGGGGCTTTGTCCCGCTCAAGGCGAAGGACGTCACCGCGATTTACAAGATCGCAGCACACGCGACGCTATAAAAATGTGTAGTGTGAAGTATGTGATGGGTTATGAGGAGCCAGTTGTGAGAAATGAAAAATAAAACCCTTTTCGTCATCCTCACGAATGTGAGGATCCGCTCACAGTTGTCTAGCAGATGTTCGCCTTCGCGAACATGACGAGTTTCAGAATCCTAACCACGGACCTTCGGCCCTAACCACTAATCACCAACCACTAACCAATTCTTTATGATTGCACTTTTTATCGGCGGTACGGGGACCATCAGCATGGCCATCACGCGCCTTGCGGTGGCCCAGGGCTGGATATAGTAACGATAATTTCTAGGGTGGCGGCGACAATCCGCCACTTTTTACATATATTTCTTAAAAACGTAAAGGGCAGGTTTCTATGGGATTCTACTTCCGCGGTCTCGCGTTCAAACAGACCATGATGATTCTTATAGTCGTCACGGTTGTCGTCGGCACGATTTTCGGCATCATGACGTCGAAGATGAACGGAAAACTCGAACAGATGACGATAGATAATGGCGAGCAGACTAGCGAAGCGAGTGTAACCTATATCAACTCGATTTTTGATGCCGCTAAGACAATCGGCGAGGAAATTGCCGCGAGGCTGGGCTCGCAAGAAATGACGCGCGAAGAACTCGACAACTACCTTCTGCGCTCCTTGGAAGTCGCGAGGAATTCCGTCCCCCAGATTATTGCGGTGGTCACGGCGTGGGAACCCGGCAAGGGCCCTGAAACCAAGAAGGGCGACTACATGAGGCTGGCCTACTTTGTTAATAACGAGAGCAAGCTTGTCGCCGGTGCCAACTACGATGTTCATGAATGGTACAAGAGCACGAGGGATACCAAGACTGCCCGCTGGCAGGAACCGTTTATCGGTGAATTTGTCCCGGAGCCTATCGCCGTCTATACGGTCCCCATATTCCGCAAGGATAAGGCGGGCGAGGATGTCCTGGTCGGTGTCCTTGCCATTGATATCTCGATTGATTTCCTCAAGGGAACGGTTTCCTCGATTCCGGTATCCAATTCGGGTTTTGCCATGATTCTCTCGTCGAAGAATGTCCCGGTTGCTTACCCGAAGGCTGTTGCTGGCGGGAGAACTGCTGACGAAATGAAGGTCAGGGAACTTGTCGGTGACGATCTTGCAGATTTCGATAGGAGCGTCAAGAAGACGAAGGGCCTTATCTTGGGTAATGTCGCAGGGATGGACGCGGCCATTTACTACACCACGATGACGTCGAACGACTGGACGTTCCTGGTTGCCTGGCCTGTACAGCAGTGGTACGAGGACCGTCAGGCCCTGTTTAAGCTTTTCGTTGGGCTTGCAGTGGCAGGCTATGTCATACTGCTTTTCTTTATGCTGTTCATCTCGTTCAGGGTGACCAAGCCGCTCAAGGATCTCGCGTTGGCGGCGAAGCGGCTCGGCAAGGGCGACTTCAATGTGGAAATTCCCAAGATTTCTGGGCACGACGAGGTGTCCGAATTCGCGGGTGCGTTCAAGAACATGCTGGATTCCCTCAAGAACTACGTGGAAGCGGAAAAGGACGTGAAGCGCATCGAGCGTGAACTCGATTTGGCGCGCGATATTCAATTGTCGATGCTCCCGGGCGAGGAACGCGAGGAAAATTCCGATGATGACCGCCACGAACTTTCGCAGTTCCTGCAACCGGCGAAGGAAGTTGGCGGCGACTTCTACGACTACTTCAAGATCGATAACGACCACCTGTGCGTTGTGGTGGGCGACGTGTCCGGCAAGGGCGTGCCTGCATCGCTTTTCATGATGGTTTCCCGAATCATGCTTCGCATTATGGCGAAGAACACGAAGAGCGTGGAAAAGACGTTTGCGTCTGCGAACTATGCACTTGCAAGGCGCAACAGGCTGAATATGTTCGTGACGGTTTGGATGGGCATTATCGACCTGCGCTCGGGCCGCATCGAGTTTGCGTCCGCTGGGCACAACCCGCCGGTCGTGCGCCACAGCGACGGTTCTGTCGAGTTTATTCCGAGCAAGTCCGGACTTGTCATGGCCGCCATGGAACATACCGTTTACGAGTCGCAGACCTTTGACCTCAAGTCGGGCGATACCTTGTTCATGTACACCGATGGCGTGACCGAGGCGACAAACAACAACGATGAACTTTTCGGCGACCAGCGCCTGTTGAGTTCCGTGAAGAAGGGTGGCGATTTGGGAACCTCCAAGATTTGCGGATTTGTCAAGAAGGAAATCGATACCTTTGTGCAGGGCGCCCCGCAGTTCGACGATATCACGATGCTTGCTGTGAAGTTTGTCGGTAACGACGAGCCCGTGTGGGAACGCTACGAGAAGACCGTTAACGTTGGTGACGGAAAGCGCGGCGAACTCAAGTCGTTCGTGGAAGGAATCCTCACGCCGATGGATGGCGAGAAGAAGATGCAGATGCGCGATGCCTGGCAGCGTTACGAGAAGATTGTGGACGTGATTCCCGAAAACCAGGAAGTGCTTACCACGTTCGTCGAGGGTATCCTTGCCCCGATGGACCCGTCCATGAAGTCGCAGATGCAGATTAACATCGCGATTGACGAAATCTACAGCAATATCGTGAAGTTCTCGGGCGCGACGGAAGTGACCCTGATTGTCGAAATCCGCAAGGCGACGCTCGAGGCAAGGCTCACGTTTATCGATAACGGTTCGCCCTTCGATCCGCTCAGGCAGGCGGATCCCGATGTGTCGCTTTCCGCGGAAGACCGCGAGATTGGCGGCCTCGGGATTTTCATTGTCAAGAAGACGATGGACAGCGTGTGCTACCGCAGGAACGGCGACCACAACGAACTTGCGATTACCAAGACGCTTTAATTTCTGCTGAGTTCCACCACGTAGTCGGCGGCGTTCACGAAATCCTGTGCGTGCTCGATGGCAATGACGGTATGGCCCGCTTCGGTGAGGCCATGGATAAGGTTGAGCAGGTGCTGGATATCCTTTTGATGGAGTCCGCGTGCGGGTTCGTCGAAAAGGAACAGCGTGTTTGGGGCTTTTGCACGTGCAAGCGCAATGGAAAGGCGCAAGCGGGCGCGTTCCCCTCCGGAAAGGTGCGTCGTGGTCTGCCCGAGTTTCAGATAGTCAAGTCCCGTATCCACGAGCGGTTTTAGTTTATCCGCAAACGGTTTAAGGTTCGTGAACAACTTGTAGGCTTCACCGACTTCCAGGTCGAGGATGTCGGCTATAGAAAGCGACTTGAAGCGAACCTCGAGAATCTCGTCCTTGAAGCGCCTGCCGAGGCATACGGGGCACTCCGATTCCTCGTAGCCTGCGGGGTCGAGAATTACGCCTTCTCCCTTGCAGTTTTCGCAGCGGCCGCCGGGGGCATGCGTCGCGAACTTGCTTGCGGTGTAGCCGCGCACCTTGCTTTCGGGGAGTTTCGCGAACAGGTCGCGCAGAATCGTGTTCAGGTTGATTGCCGAGGCGACGGTGCTGCGGCGGTTCCCGTGGAAGTCGCCCGTAGAAAGCACGGAGAGCGCCTGTATGCCGAGGTTGTCGAATTCGCCCCGGCTGGCGCGCGGGACCAGGTTCCTGAAGAACAGCGTGGACTTGCCGCTACCGCTTTGGCCCGTGACGACGCTGAACTTTTGTACCGGGAAGTGCGCGGTGACCGGCTTCATATCGAACATCGCAAAGTTCTCGATATCGATGGCCGGCATTCTCCTTTTCGATGTCTTACTCTGCTTGCTTTCTGTCATCCCCGACGCCTGTGCTGAGCGTTGCCGAAGCATGGTCGGGGATCTTTGTTCTTTGTCCAGCAATCGAATCCACGCTCCCGTAGGCGACTGCGGGTTCTCCAGCACATCTTTCGCCTTCCCTTGCAGCAGAATCTCGCCGCCTTTTTCTCCGGCGCCGGGCCCCATTTCTATTATCCAGTCGGCGCGTCTGATGAGGGCGGGGTTGTGGTCTATAAGCACGAGCGTGTTTCCGCGGGATTGCACCTTCTTGAGGACTTTCCAGAGGGCGTCGACATCGCTCTGGTGCAATCCGCTTGCGGGCTCGTCGAGGACAATCAGCAGGTTGTTCAGGTGCCCGGTGCTGAGGCTCGAAAGCCGAAGTCTTTGGACTTCGCCACCCGAGAGGGTGGCCCCTGCACGCCCTGCCGTAAGGTAACCAATCCCGAGGTCAACCACCGCCTGTATGCGGTCGGTAAGCGTGCGGAACGCGGGTATCTGTTTTGCGGTGAGTCGCGTGTCGAGCAGGGCGTGCAGTCGGCTTTCGAGTTCCGCGAAAGGCGTGCTTAAAATGTCCTGCCAGGTGGTGGATTCAATGCTGGCGTTCAATATACTCTTGTTCAGCCGGAGCCCGTGGCATTTCGGGCATTCCTCGCCGCCTTCGGTGGCCCGCGCAATCCCTGGGCCTGCATCTGCGGATTTGCTTTCGATGCTCCCGGTGCCGTTGCATTCGGGGCAGGCGCTCGTGCGGCTATAGGGCGAAAAGTCTTCGGGCAAAAGCGGTCTCATGAGCCCAGCCCCGTGGTCAGGGCATCTGGGTTGCGTGCTGTAGACCCTGCGCTCCCCGCCATTATCGAGCGTGAGTTCCCCGTGCGTGAGCTTCAGGACCCCGTCGACGGCCTCGGCTATACGGGTGCGCGTGTTCTCGCGGACAATCACGCGGTCCACCACGATGAAGAATTCTTCAGGGGCAATTCTGCGTTCGGATTCGGTCAGGTCTGCAAGCGAATAGCTTACTCCGTCGGCCAGTGCACGGGTGAACCCCTGCGCCAGGAACACCGCCGATAGCTTGTCGAGGTTGGGATTGGTCCCTGAGCTTGTCGAAGGGTCGATTCGCGCGAGGAACTGCAACTTGCTCCCCTGGGGCAAGCCCGCGATTTCGCGGATAATGCCTTCGCGGCTCATGCTTTCCATGGGCTTCCCGCAAATAGGGCAGGCGGGCTTTGCGTATGCCGCAAACAGGGCGCGCAAAGTGGAATCGCATTCCGAGATGCTCAGTGCGTAAGCCTTTGCGGGCGTCTCTCCGTGGCTTGGCCCTACGGCAAGGCTCGCGGGTAGCCCTTCGGCACTGTCTAGCGGGATTATCCGCCTCCCGCCGAGCAATTCCGCCGCAAACGGGGAGAGCGTCTCCAGGTAGCGCCGCTTGGATTCCCCGTGCAGGGTATCAAGTACGAGGGTCGACTTCCCGCACCCCGAGGGGCCGCAAACGATGGTGATGCGCCCCAGCGGGAACTGGGCATCCACGTTCTTTAGGTTGTGCAGGCGGCACCCGCGTATAGAAATGAAACTCGAACCGGCCACAAGTTACCCTATTGGTAATGTGAAATGTGTAATGAGTAATGTGGGATGTGTCATTTCACACCTCACATTTCACATCTCACATTGTTTACTCCCTAATGGTAAAGCGGAGTTCTCCGAACGGCGTGCAGAAGTCCATGTTCTCGAGGTTGTTCTCCTCGATGCCTGCGAACATGCGGTAACCGCCACCGATAGACACTTCGAGCATCCTGGTAATGCGGTAGTTGAAGTGTGCCGCCATGTCGGCCACGAAGAAGTAGTCCTCGGATTCGAAGCCCTCGTCGCCGTTCTCGAGAGCGTTCACGGCGCCGCCACCGACCCTGATGGGCACGGAAACGGACATCTGTTCATTGAAGCGGAGCGGGAAGAGTTCCACGAACGCGCCGAACGAGTTGTAGTTCACGAGCTGCTTCTGGGGCACGTTGTAGTTGCGCACGTCGCTGATGGTAGTTACGTACCACATGCCGGCCGAGAGCAACTTGCCGAAGTCAAGGCCTATGCGGAGTGCCATGAAGATAGTCCCATCGTCGGTGATCATGGAGTTTCCGCCACCGATGCCGATGAGGGCCTTGATGCCCCTTTCGGACTTTTCCTCGGTGGGGGCGTTCGAATCGCCCATGCCCGCCAGTTCGGCAAAGCTTGTTCCCGAGAGCGAAAGCACCAGCGCAAGCGCGAAGGCGAATTTCGCCGTGAATCTACTTCTTTTCTTCGTTCCGTTGAGCATTGTGGATGTCCTCCAGGGTTGCGTTCCAGTTCCATTTCTTTTCAGACGATTCCGGCCAGTAGCAGATGGTCCACACGAGGCTGTTGCCGCACAGGATAATCGACCACACGCCAAAGAGCAGGAACAGGAACAGCGGGATAAAGGCAAGCGAGCCGTAGAAGATGGACATGCGGGTGACCATCGCTGTCTGGATGAGCATGAGGATCTTCACGTAGATATTGATGCAAATCCATGCGATGATGGTCGTCATGAGCGAGTAGCCGAACAGCTTGCGCTTGCGGTAGGGGGGCGCCTTGCCGGTTTCGCGCTGCCGCAGGCTCCTTGCGGGCAGGGCATAGAGCATCAGGAATATGAGGAGCATCGCCGCGGTGTGGAACGCGATGTACCAGAACGCCGTGATGAGAATCTTGAGCAGCTGGGGCGAAAAGTGGAAACCGTCCACGATAATCATGGTGAGCACGTCCTGCACGTGGTTCACGAATCCCGCGAACATCCCGATAAAGCCTGCGAATATAAGCAGGAAGGGGGTGTAGACCTGGATTTGCCGGATGACGGTGCGCGAGGTCTTGACCTCCCACACCACGTTGAAGTTCGTCTCGAGGCTCCCGAAGGCGAGGATGAACGTCACGAAGAGGCCTAGGGCGCCGATAAACCCGAGCTTTCCGATGGGGATATGTTCCGCGTTCTCGACGATGTTCTGGACTTGCTCGGTGGGCCAGTCCAGGTTGAGCATGTCGAGCAGTATGGGCAGGTAGTCCGACACGAATCCGCCGAACCCGACGGCGAGGGTGATGGAGGTGAGCAATATGAGCAGGGGGACGACTGCGACCAGGGTGGTGTAGGTGAGGCTTGCCGCGCGGGTCATTCCGTGGTAGTACAGGAACGACTTCCCGGTCACGACCATGACCTTTACAAAGGAGGGGGAACGCTCTGCAATAGAGTCGAAAAGCCTCTCCCAAGAAAAATTCTTCCACCAATCCGGCATGCCCCCAATTATAGAAAATGAATGGGCCGGTGCGGAATATCGACTAAAAACGGCTCCTGTGTCCACGTTTTTACACAAAAATGTAGACTTTTTAAACTTCGTGTAATCTAAAAATGTGTTAAAAATTGAAAATTTTACAAAAATATGTAGACTTTTAAAAATTTTTAATATATATTTAACGATGGTGCCATGTGCCCTTTTGGGGTGTATGGGTGTATATTTATAAAAGACAACGCAAGAAATGGAGTTGTTATGGGTATTGGAACGAAAACTTCTGTGATGTTGGCCGGGGTGCTTGCTTTTGGGCTCTCCGTTCCCTCTTTCGCGGCGACCCGCCAGATGGAAAAACTTTCGCGAGGTCTTGCCGTTGCGAACACGGGCAAGGGCATGCTTGTGAGTTGGCGCCTCTTGGGCACCGAGAATCCGGACACGGAATTCAACCTTTACCGCGACGGAACGAAAATCGCCACCATTGGAAAGACTGCTGGCACGAACTACCTGGACGCTGACGGCAAGACGACTTCCAAGTACACGGTTGCCGCAGTGGTTGGCGGCAAGGAGGGCAAGGCGGAAGGCGCACTTATCGTGTTGGACCAGAACAGCAAGGGGTTCCCGTATAAGACCATCAAGGGGCTCAATGTGCCCAAGGACCAGACGATGCCGGACGGTTCCACATGCAGCTACAGCCCCAACGACATGAGCGTGGGTGACCTGGATGGCGATGGCGAACTGGATTTGGTTCTCAAATGGGATCCGAACAATTCCAAGGACAACTCCCAGTCGGGTTACACGGGATCGGTGTTTATTGACGGCTTGAAGATGGATGGAACCCTCCTGTGGCGTATTGACCTCGGCAAGAATATCCGTGCCGGCGCCCATTATACCCAGTTCATGGTCTATGACCTGGATGGTGACGGAATTGCCGAAATCGTGATGAAAACTTCGGATGGAACGGTCGACGGCAAGGGCAAGGTCATTGGCGACGGTTCCAAGGATTACCGCTCCTCTTCGGGAACGATCATGACCGGTAACGAATACCTGACGGTGTTCAAGGGAAATACCGGCGAGGCAGTCCATACGATTAACTATTGGCCCGCCCGTGGAAAGATTTCGGGGGATACCTACGGTAACCGCGATAACCGTATGCTGGCGGCGATTGCCTACCTCGACGGGGTCCATCCGAGTGTCATTATGAGCCGCGGATACTATACCGAATTCTTTGTGGCCGCCTATGACTTTGACGGCAAGGAACTCAAGACTCGCTGGCAGCACAGTTCCGACAAGAAGGGGCAGGGACTTTATGGCGAAGGTAACCACAACCTTTCCGTTGGCGACCTGGATGGCGACGGCTTTGACGAAATCGTTATGGGGGCTGCCGCACTCAATCATGACGGTACGCTCCGTTACCGTACTGGCTTTGGCCATGGCGATGCGATGCATCTTTCTGATATGGATCCTGACCACCCTGGTTTGGAAGTCTATGATGTTCACGAAGAAAAGCAGAACGCTTATAGTGAAGAATTCCGCGACAAGGATGGCAAGGTCATCTGGGGAACGACTCAGACTCAGGCTGGGAATGTGGACAATGGTCGTGGCATGGCTGCCGATGTCGATTCCACGAATCGTGGCTTCGAAATGTGGTCGGGTACTAGCGGTGGAATGCGTACCGTGAAGGGGACTCTTTTGAATGAGACTAAGCCCTCGGTCAATTTCCGCATTTACTTTGACGGTGACCTGCAGGATGAACTGCTGGATGCCACGGGCAGTGGCGGCAGCGGAGGAAAGATTGAAAAGTGGAATTCCAGCAAGAAGACCGTCGATCGCTACTTCAGCTTCTATGAAGTGAATAGCTCGACTCTGAACAACTACACCAAGGCGAATCCCTGCATTGTGGCAGACCTGTTTGGCGACTGGCGCGAAGAATTCATTGCGCGTTCCAGCACGGATCCTTCGACGATCACGATTTTCCAGACTCCCGTAACGACTCCGCACAGGCTCTACACGCTGATGCATGACCCGCAATACCGCGTGAGTGTTGCCTGGCAGAATGTTGCCTATAACCAGCCGCCCCACGTGAGCTATTACCTGCCCGACATGGTGAAGAATCTGAAGAAACCCGACATTTACATGCTCGGCACCGAAGGTGTCGCGGGCCTCGCTCCTTCTATTTCGAAGGTGGGCGATGGGCTTGAAAACCAGGGAATCCTGCTGGGTAATGCAATCGAGAGCTTCGGCTACAAGTTTATCGGCTGCGACGGCGTGAAGGTGACTGGACTCCCGAAGGGCGTGACCGCGAAGGTAGAGGGTTCGACTGTGACCATTTCGGGAACTCCGACGGAAGCGGGCGTATTTGCCTACACCGTTGTAACCGAAGGTGGTGAGGGTGATGCCGCGTCTGCGAAGGGTGTGCTCTCTGTTGCTGCTCCGGGAAATGCTGAAGAGGTTGCGACGAAGAAGGAGGCCTCCAAGGTCGATGCTTCTACGCCGGATGCGGGAATCGGCTGGTCCGAGACGACCAATACGGGCTTTGTCGAGAAGGGATACTTCAACTTCGACAATTCCACCGCAAGCTACGGGACATGGAACCTGCATTCCGAACATACTGCTTCTACCACCATCAGCATCCGCTTTGCAAACGGTGGCAGTGCCGCACGCGATATGGAACTTGTGGTGAACGGAGTCAAGGTAGGGACAGTCTCTATGGATGCGACCGGCGGCTGGACGACTTGGCTTACGACCGATGCGAAGATTGATTTGGCGAAGGGACTCAATACGATTACGCTCAAGTCGACGACTGCCGATGGTGGCGCGAATGTGGATATGTTCTACTTCGATATCGAAGGCGTGAGCGCCTATGCGGGCCAGGTCGACGAGCAGACCACGATAAAGCCTGTTGCAGCTTCTGTGCGTGGAATGGTATTCAACCCCTCGACGGGTGTGTTGTACACCCCGAAAGCAGGCCTTGCTGAAATTTACTTCTACGACATGTCCGGTGCGATGCGCCTGGGCGTTTCCAGGAACGTGACTGCTGGCGCGACCTCGGTTGCATATGATCGCGAACTGCTCCCGAAGGGCATGTACGTGGTGAAGGTGAAACTTGACGGCAAGCTTGTCGCCGCGACGAGGATGGTAAAGTAATGGGCGCTTTCTCTAAAATCTGGCAGTCTGCCGTAATCGCCTCGATGCTTGCCGCTCCCGTGGCGCTTGCGAAGGTGACCATCTACATGTGTGGCGACTCCACCATGCAGGACTGGAACGAAGGCTACTATCCCAAGCAGGGTCAGGGTCAGGATTTCCATTACTGGTTCGACCCGACCAAGGCGGCGGTGGTGAACCGTGGCCAGGGCGGTATGTCTCTCGGTGGCGGTGGTCTTGACAAGAAGGGTAATACCGCTGTCGGCTATTACGATATGTTCTTCAAGAGGGGGTGTTCTGCCGGTAATTGCATTGCCGAAAAGTTGCAGGCGGGCGATTACGTCGTAATCCAGTTCGGAATCAATGACGTGAACTACAGTACCGAGGATTTCTTCGCTTCCAACATGAAGAAGATGGTAAGCGATGTCCGCGCGAAGGGTGCATACCCGATTATCATGAGCCCGATTCGCCGCCTGTATTACGATTCCCCGACGCAGATTCATAACAGCTACCGCGGTTATCCGGCGCTCAACAAGAGCCTCGCCGAAGAACTCAACGTGCCGTTTATCGACATGAGCGAGATGGTCGCGAACTACATGATTTCGGTGGGCGAGCAGTATGCGGCTCAGTTCATCTTCAACTATGCGACCACGGCTGAATACAGCAATCTTGGCAGTGACCAGACGGACCAGGTGCACTTGCAGATGAACGGTGCGAACGCATTCGGGCGTATCATTACCGAACAGATGCGTGCGCATACGGACCCGATTGTGAAAAAGCTCGGGGACTACATGGCTCCCATGTACCAGGTGGATGTCAAGGTGAGCCCCGAAGGTGCTGCCGATGCGACGTCCCTCGGTGCGTATTACCCGCAGGGAATGACCGTGATGCTCAAGACCATGCCGAAGAGCGGCAAGAAATTCCTCGGCTGGTACGACGGCAACGGCAACAAGGTGGGGGCACCGAGCCGCTCCAATGTGAAGTCTCCCTACATCCATACGTTCGTGATGGGCTCTGCCGCAACGCAATATACTGCGGTTTATGAGGGCGGTACGGCGCAGAAGTATACCGGTGACGGCAAGGCGTTGACGGCTTTCCCGACGACGACTCCGAAGAGCCTTGCCGATGTGACTTTTGTTCCGTTTACTCCGATTGAAGGTACCGAGCAGATTGATGTCGAGGTCGACAAGAACATCAAGAAGTTCTTCGATGCCTATAGTCCCGATACGGGCGTCGGCTACAAGGAAAACAACTGGACCGGCTTTATGGGCGATGGCTTCTTCAATCTCGAAAACTCGCAGACGTCTTTCGCTTCTTACAAGGTCAAGTTCCCGGCGGCGGGTTACGTGACTCTTGCCGTGCGCTACGCCAATGGCGGAAATACGGACCGCATGTTCAATGCCTATCTGGACCACGACTACCTCGTGAGTGCGCCGCCTACGGGTGCCTGGGACAAGTGGGATACGGCCTACGTGGTGATGGATGCCCCGCAGGGTGAAACGGAACTCAAGATTATGTCGCTTACGAGTGACGGAGCTCCGAACATAGATGCCTTCGGGTTCAGCCTTGCAGGCGTTTGCCGCGTGAGTGAGGGCTGCCCCGAAGTTCAGGATTCGACTAAGGATACGACTGATACGTCGACGACGGTTCTGCGCGGCGTGGCCGCAAATGCGGGAGTACAACTCCGTGGCAGCGTGCTCTCTCTGGTGCGTGATGCCGACGTGAGCGTGTTTGACATGCGTGGCCGCCTGGTAATGCGCAAGACCGCTTCTGCGGGCGAAATGAATTTGTCCGAAACTGTGCGCACGACGGGTCTTTACCGCGTCGTTGTTCGCTCGGGTAGTGAAAAGTTTAACGCAAACTGGGTCAAGGTGAGGTAGATATGAAGGGAGTGTTTAAATTCCTCATCGCCGCTGCCGTGTTTGCGGGTGTCGCCGTGAGCGATTCTACGAGTTTTAAGGTCCACGTGATTGGCGACTCTACGGTCTGTAACTACAAGAATAGCGCCTACCCGCAAACGGGCTGGGGGCAAATCCTGGGGAGTTTCTTTGACGGTTCCCGCGTTCAGGTGGTGAACTACGCTATCGGCGGTCGCAGTTCCAAGACGTTCGTGCAGGAAGGCCGCCTGGATGAAGTCAAGAAGAATCTCCAGAAGGGCGATATCATGATGGTCCAGTTCGGGCATAACGACCGCTATTTTGGAAGTAAAGCTCGCGAGGTCCCCTTTGATTCGCTTGGCTACTGGCTACAGCAGTATGCTGATGTGGCTAAAGGTGCGGGCGTTACCTTGGTATATGTGACCCCGATGAACATGAATATGGGGGCGAATGGCCGCAACATCTTTACGGAATACAACGTTGTCGGCAAGATGGAAGAACTCGCCAAGAAAAACGGCGCCGTCTACGTGAACCTGAACGCGAAATCCTACAACGCCTACAGCAAGAGCTGGGACCCGGCGTATGTTTCCCGCTACCAGTTCAAGATGTTCCTGAAGGGAGAATACCCGAATTACCCGGATGGTGTCACTAACGATGGAACGACGCACTTCCAGGAATCGGGCTCCATTGCTCACTGCCAGTGGATTGCCGAGGAACTTGAAAGCGCCCTGAAAAATGAATCGTACATCTCTGCCGACAACAAGGCGAACCTGACGCAGCTCGTGTCTGCCCTCAAGCCGCGCTACGCATTTACGGTCAAGGCGAATATTTCGAACAGCAAGGGCCTCATTACGCATAACCAGCAACTCCCTGGTGGCGCTCCGCTTACTTTGCATGTAAGCCCAGGTAGCTTTGGCAAGAAGTTCGTTGGCTGGTACGATGACGACTGCAATAAGCTTTCTGCCGATTCGAACTACTACGGGAAAAAGACCCTCTACCGCGCTGCGACCTATACGGCTGTCTTTGACGGAGGGCCCGCCTGCCAGCCGACTTCGCACGGCGAAGAAAAATCTCTCGATAGCCCGACATCTTCCAGCTCCGCTGGGCCTGAATCGTCGAGTTCGTTTGACCCGAAAATTTGTTTTGACGGTGTTGCTGACGAAGCCTGGCCTTCTCCGATTGACATGGCTAACCCCGAAGTGGGTGATGGCTGGACCGAGGCGAATCATGAAGGCTATACGGGCCAGGGATTCTTCAACTTTGACAATTCGGCCTACAGCACGGCTACTTACAATGTGACCTCGGACCAGTCTGCATCGAACGCCCGCGTAATGATTCGCTACTCGTTCGTAGGTAATTCTGATCGAGACATGAAGGTGACTGTTGATAACGGTGAGTACGACGTGACGTTCAAGTCGACCGGAAGCTGGGACAAGTGGGATACCGCCTATGTCGAGGACGTTTGGGTGGATGCGCTTGACTTTAAGGTGAAACTTGCCTCTGCCTCGGCAGACGGTGGACCGAATATCGACATGATTGCCTTCGACATCAAGGGCGTGTACCGCACCGGATGCAGCCCTGCGAAGGTGAAGGGCGATGTAGAATCGTCTTCGAGTGGAACGGATGCGATTGTGAAACGTCCGACGGATGTTCCTGCGGTTCGCGATGGCCGTCGCTTCAACGCTCTCGGACGCATAGTTCCCGGCACGAACTCGCATTCCAAACTCCCGAAGGGGCGATACTTCGAACGCTGATATTGGGTGGGCCGGTGCAATCTTTGCGCCTGCTCACACTTTTATTGATTGTTGACTTTTTTATACTGCGAAGTGTGGACTTTTTGTTATATTTAGGGTGAAATGATTAATCTTTTTGAGTATCTGAACTATCGCGAATTTTTGCGCGACGCTTACGAGGAACGCCATGCGGGTGATTGGCGCTTTAGCCATCGCTATATTGCAGAGCGCGCCGGTTTTGACGCGTCGATGTTCAACAAGATTTTGCAGGGCAAGCGCAACCTGACTGCCCGGCTTGTTTCTGTTTTTGCCGATATCTTTTGTAACGACGAACGCGAAAAGGCTTATTTTGCCGACATGGTCGCCTTCAACCAGGCGAAGACCCACACTGAAAGTAGGCAGTATCTTGAAAAGCTTGTGGCCACCAAGGAATGCAAGGTCGAGAACGTGGCGAAAGACCAGTTCGAGTACTTTGACCACTGGTACCACGCGGTTGTCCGCGAGCTTGTGACTTTCTACCCGTACGTGGGCGACGATGCTGCCCTCGGGCTCATGGTGCGCCCGCCGATTACGGGTTCGCAGGTGCGTTCCTCCATTGCGCTTCTCGAACGCCTCTCGATGATCAAGAAGAATCCCGAGACGGGTTTCTACGAGCAGACGCAGGGCCTGATTTCGAGTGGTTCGGAATCGTACAGCACGGCGGTGAATTCGTATATCCAGCAGAACCTGAACGTGGCGCAAGATGCGATGGACCGCTTTGACCGCGGCGAACGCAACCTTTCGACGCTTGCTTTTGCGTGCAACGAGGATACCTACAAGGAACTGGTCGAGATGGTTCGCCGCTTCCGCAGGGAAATCCTTGCGAAGGTGGCGCAGTGCGAAAAGCCCAATCGCGTGTTCCAGTTGGGGATGCAGCTGTTCCCGCTTTCGGACCCGTATCCGCCGCCGCAGCGCCGAGGGCGCAAGCGCCGCATACGCGGGCTCGAGATGAACGAGGGTGTGGAGCCTTCTGCGGAAAAATCTGGGGAGGGTGAACAATGAGTAAGGTGTGTGGAATGAAATGGTGCATGCCCGTTGCGGCGGCTGCGCTGCTCGCCTTTACGGCGTGCAGCAACGACGGCAAGGTTGCCGGCGGTACCGAGGCGGAATCGACAATCGCCCTGCAGGTGCAACTTGCCGACGGTTCGCCCGCGGGCCTTTCGCGCGTGCGTATGCTCCCGAACGATTACCTGAGCGATGGCGCCTCTGGCGCGGCATGGGTGGAATCGGACGAGGCTGGCTTTGTGGAAATTGTGGCCGAACCGGGGAAGTATGCGCTGGAAGTCCGCAACGTGCGCGATTCCAGGGCTTCGGGTGCGGTCCTTAACCTCACTCTCGATACGAACGCGGCAAGGTCGGAAACCGTCAAGCTGGGTGAACTTTCGACAATCGAGGGGTACGTTTTCCTCGGGGAAGAATCTCCCGTGATTCGCGTGATGGGGCTTGATCGCTACGTGGTTCCCGATAGTACCGGGCATTTCGTGATCGACTCGCTCCCGGTGGGGGCATTCGATGTGCATGTGACCGATGCTGCCGAAAAGAATTCGGCTACGCTCAGTTTCGTGCCGGGCGATACTTTGTATGTAGATTGCACGGATCCCGAATCCGAAATAAAGGTGTTCAAGAATCGTGAACCGGTAGCGAGCAAGTATCCCGAGAAGGACTGGAGCGAACACGATGCGCTGCTATCCCAGATGGAGGGCTATGCTGTCGGTACTCTGGGTGCTGCGGGTGTTACCGATACCCTGGGCAACATCTCTAGGGCGGAAGGCGAAATCTGCATCGTCACCACGACGGAAGACTACCTGATTGTCGAGGACACGACGGAGGTGGATTCTGCGGGCAATGCGAAAACTTCGGCCGTAATCGCTCCGGGTTCTCTCCGTGACTGTGCCTATCGCGAAGGCCCCACGTGGATTCTTTTCGAGAAGAGCGGTACGTATAACTTGCAGTCTCCGCTCCGCCTTAAGAACGACAAGACCTTTGATGGCCGCGGGCGCGACGTGCGCTTTGCTGGCATGGGAATCCTTACCGAAACATCGAGCAACCTGATTTTCGAAAACATCACGTTTACGGCTCCCGCGATAACCGTGCTCGATACCAGCTCGCGCAGGGCACTCTCGATTCACAACCGCTCGCATCACGTGTGGGTGGACCACTGCACCTTCGAGGAATACCCGCTGGTGGAACTCGACGTGAAGCGCGGCTCGCACAACGTGACCATATCTTGGTCGCGCTTCGAAAACGCGCAGACGGGAGTGCTCTTTGGACTTTCGGGCGATATCATCAAGGATACCGCGCAGAGCCTGACAGTGCATCACAGCTACTTTACGGGCCTGAGCAGAGATGGCATTCTCTCGCATGGCGGTGTGCTCCATGCCTACAGCAACTTCTTCGATGGTGTCGAGTTGTCTGGTGTGGTCTGTTCTGATTCTGCACGCTGCCTTGTCGAATCCAACGTTTTCAATAACGAGATGGCCGTGACGCTTTACCGCTGGTATAACGAGGACGGCTCTCCGGTAGATTCGACGGTCGGCTTTGTCGCGATGAAGGATAACCTGTTCACGGCGGGTGGCAAGTCCGTTGATGGCGATGCTCTCGGCTACAAGCCCGATTACGAGTACAGCGTCGATTTCGCCGATGCGGATAATGCATGGATTATCCGGACCGATAGCGGAGCCCAATAATTTATTATTATTGCGTGTAGAACGCTTTAATAAGGAAATTTCATGAAGGGTCTATCCGCTATTCTGGCCTTGGGCCTTGCTGTTTCAGCTTCGTATGGTGCGGAACGCTACAAGGACCGCATGTTCGATGTCAATGTGGAAAGCGACGTCGTTTATGCGACGGACGTGAACCACCTGAGTTTGCTCAGCCCGCTTTCTACGATGATGACGCAGCTTATGGGGCAGGGGCGCACTATTTACCTGTACGAAAGTGAGACGGACATGGCGCCTATCGACCTGCACATGGATATCTATACCCCCAAGGGCGATACCGAAAAGAAGCGCGCCGCGGTGCTCGTGATGCACGGGGGCGCGTTTGCCGCCGGTTCCAAGGACGATATGGAACAGCAGTCGGTGACGTACTGCGATTCGCTTGCCGCCCGCGGGTTTGTCGCCATTGCGGTGCAGTACCGCCTGGGCATTACGGCTACGCTCGAAGAAAAGGTGCTCACCATCGATAGTCTGAACTTCTCGCGTACCGTTTATCGTGGAATCCAGGATGTACGTGCGGCAGTTCGCTACGTGCGTTCCAAGGCTTCTGATCTGGGGATTGACAAGGACCGCATTTACCTGCTGGGCAACAGCGCGGGAGCGATTCTTGCCCTCGAGAACATCTACATGGACAAGCCTTCCGAGGTTCCTGCCGTGGCACACGATGCTCCGGATCTGGGAGAACTTGACAATTACGGCGTGCAGGGTGAAAATCCGCAGGCGAATGCGGCTGTTGCCTTGTGGGGTGGCGTTCACGACCCCTCCATTATCGGAGAAACTGCATCTCCGGTCCTTCTCGTTCATGGGACTGCCGACAGCACCGTGCTGTTCAAGACGGGGCGGCCTCTCGGGAATCTCGCGAATACGCTGGGCGTGAACATGATGATGCTCAAGCTTGCGGGAATCAACTCCATAAGTATCAATACGCCCACGCTTTACGGGAGTTTTGTTGTGGATTCCGTGCTCAAGGCGAAGGACGTGGAACACGAGACGTATTTTGTCGACGACATGCCGCATGAGTTCTATGACGAGGACGGCTACGGCGTGAAGGTACGCGAGAAGGTTTTCTCTTTCCTTTACGGCCTGACCCAGAAGCCTGCCTCTACGAAGGTTCTTGCTGTTGCTACGGCCCGCCCGTCGCAGGTACGCATGGGCGAGGGCAACATGAACTTTACGGTGGCATCGGGTTCGAACCTGCCTTATGCCGTTATGGACCTGCGTGGCCGTACGGTCATGAACGGTCGCGTGTCGCAGGGTGAAGTTGTCGGCCTTGAGGCGCTTGAACGCGGCGTGTACGTGCTCCGCGTGAAGGGCGAACGCCCGCTACGCTTTGGTCTTGCGAAGTAGTTGTGTAAAAAAGCCCGCTCTGGGGCAAATATTTGACATTTTCTGTTGCCGGTACAATTATTTATTGTATATTTATGAAGGATAAATTGTAAGGAGATCTTATGAACAAGCTTGCTAAGTTTTCCCTGATGGCTGCCCTTGCCGCGGCCCCTGTCATGGCCGACGAAGATTTCGGCGGTATTGGCGTTACCATCTACCAGGTCCCGGCTGGCGTCTACGTTGCCGAAGTGATTCCCGGTGGCCCTGCTGCCGATACCAAGATTGCTACCGGCGACGTGATTGTCGCTGTCGATGGCGTTTCCCTGAAGGGCCAGAACATCGAGTTTTCCAAGGGCCAGATTCGCGGCCAGGTGAACAAACCGGTCGAACTCACTTACGTGAGCAACGGCGATACGGCTTCCGTGGTGGTGCGTCGCGCGTCCATGCTCGTGAAGGATTTTGACGAGGAATCCGTGAGCGCCTGGTACGGCGACAAGAAGGAATTCAACGGCGCCGAACTCGAGACGTTTGCAAGCGGTACCGAAGCCAACAAGAAGTTGCTTGCCGTCCTCAGCCGCGGTACCGTGGTGGCGGGCGATGCGAAGGGCGTTTCTGCAAAGCACCTGAACGGCGTGTTCGTGCAGAAGGAAGATGAATTTGGCCCGAAGGCTGCGCCCAACAAGAAGGCGAAGTCCAACGGCGCTTCGCTCAAGTCCTTTAACCGCAACACCATCGCGTTTACGCTCAAGACCGAAGGTACGACTGTCGTGAAGGTTTCTGGCCCGAACGGCGAAGAAGTCGCTTCTGTGCGCGTGGATAACGCTCCGGCTGGCTTCAACTCCGTGTCTTGGAATGGGGATAACCTCCCGAGCGGCCGCTACATGGTAAGCATCGAACAGTCCTTCGGCGTGTCTGGCAAGTTTGCCGTGCTCAAGTAAGCAATGGTTATTGGCGGCCGCTCGTCTTTATGAGAGCCGCTCGAGTTTCCCCTGGTTTTCTACCAGGGGTTCTTTTTTTTGAACAAGTTAATTGAGGGCTCGGGCCTTTCGCAATAAACGTCCTGCGGCCATATTTTTCTAACAACTAATGACCAACAACCAATAACTAATGACCAAAGACCAATAACTAATTCCTATATTTGCCGCAACGTGATTTTGTCTAGAACCCATAGTCTGCTGTGGGCCGTTTTGCTGTTTTTGCTAGCGACCTTCATTGCTCCTGCCGCATTCGGCCAGGACATGACGCGCTTTGAACTTGAGGAACGCGAGCAGCCGGTCGAGGACACCACCGAGGTGGACTGGATGAACGACACGACGGGGACGGACACGATTGAGTACCGCGCGGTAGACCTCATTTACGATGTAGAGAAGGAAACGTTCAACCTGAACAACAACGCGCAGCTCAAGTACCGCACGGCGACACTCGATGCCGATACCATCTGGTTCGACCAGAAGAATTCCGTGCTTGCGGCGGCGGGTGAGCCCGTGCTCCGCGAAACCAAGAACCCTTCGCTTTCGGGCATGCGACTCAAGTACAACATGAACAGCCGCATTGGCGAAATCTACTACGCGACCACCTACCAGGATAACCAGCAGCTGAACGGCATGGAGGTGCGCAGGCTCCCGGATTCTCGCATCCAGATTGCGCGCGGCGACTTTAGTACCTGTAACGATTCTACGCACCAGCATTTCTA
Source organism: Fibrobacter sp. UWCM (assembly GCF_900129735.1). Classification (NCBI taxonomy): domain Bacteria; kingdom Pseudomonadati; phylum Fibrobacterota; class Fibrobacteria; order Fibrobacterales; family Fibrobacteraceae; genus Fibrobacter; species Fibrobacter sp. UWCM. The sequence continues at coordinate 102,510 of NZ_FQWR01000004.1, forward strand.
CTTCTACGGTCGCCGCATGGTGGTCAAGCCGAAGGAGACGATTACGGCACGGCCTGTGGTTTTGAACATCGCTGACGTGCCGGTGGCGGTGCTCCCGATGATCGTCGCTCCCTTGAAGAGCGGGCGCAAGTCGGGCCTGCTTACTCCCAAGTTCGGTGGCGACCAGGTGCAGGGCTACTACCTGAGTAACCTCGGTTTCTACTATGCGCCGAACGACTACTGGGATGCGACACTTTCGGGCGATATTGTTGAAGGCGAGGAGGCTCGCTTCGAGAAGTCGACTATCACGGGCCAGGTGCGTTACAAGAAGCGCTATGTGCTCGACGGTAACGTGTCGTACAAGGCGTATCTCCGGGAATTCAACTTCGACAACAGCGGCTACGACATCAACTTCTCGCACAACCAGAACCTGACGCCCGACGGCAAGCACACCTTGACGGGTACCGGTTCGTTCGTGAGTGACCAGAGCGTACGCCGCGAGGCGCTTGATGCCGAGACAATCCTCAACCAGCAGGCGAACGCGTACCTCACGTATTCGGGAAGGTTCGGTACCAACAAGAGCCTTACGGTGAAGGCGAGCCAGACCAACAACCTGCAGACAGGCTACGTGGAACGCCAGTTGCCCGACGTGCAGTTCCGCATGAACGGACCGCTGTTCAATTTCGATAGCGGTGACGACGGCGTTGCCATCGACGACAACTCGTTCTGGAAATACCTCGAAAAGCTCAACTACAGCTTTACGAACCGCTTCAACTACCACACGCGCGAAGGCCGCGACACCACGCTCGATGTCGATACGCTTGCGAAGTACGTGGGTTATTCGGGTACTTACTCGCTTGATTACTCGGGCTCACTGTTCAACGTGATTAACCTTACCCCGCGGGCCACCTGGAGCGGGTACTGGACCGGACAGTCGTGGATAAACCCGGAGGATTCGAGCAAGTACTGGAAGCGCCGTACAAGTCTCGACCCGGAGCACGATAGTTACGGTGAGTTTGCGTACAACCACAACTACAGCCTTACCGCCGATACCAAACTGTACGGCATCTGGGTGCCTGAAATTGGGCGCTTTACGGGCGTGAGGCATATCCTTTCGCCGAGCGTGTCGTACACGTACGCGCCCGAAATCGATACGGCGAAGTACTTTGCCCCGCACCCGTTACTTGGCCAGTCGCCTTTCCAGAAGAAACAGCAGACCGTAGGTCTTTCGCTCGGCAATGACTTCGATATCAAGTACCTGAAGGTGGTGGGCCACAAGCCCGATACCACGAAGGGCGATACGGCGAAGGCGGTCGAGGACCAGTACGGCAACCGTCGATTGCTGACCACGCGCCACAGCGTTTCGTACAACTTTGCGGCAGATTCCCTGAATTTTTCGGACATCAATTCTACGTTCGGCCTGCAGATTCTGCCTGACTACATGTTTACCGTGACTACGCGCCACAGCCTGTACCACAAGTATTCGGATGACCCGAACAAGGTAAGGTTCCCGGAACTCACGTACTGGGGCTATGAACTGAGCCGCAGCTTTAACTGGAGCGGAACGTTCAACGTGGGCCTGCCTTCGCAGATGAACAAGTACGAGATGAAGAAGTGGTCGCTCGGGCTCAACTACCGCTATTCGTTCTCGAGTACGCGAGTGGGGAAGGACCTGTTCCAGGATAACGTGAGCCACTCGACTTCGATTTCGGCAAGTTTCCAGCCGACGGTAAACTGGGAAGTCTCTTACAGTACGCAGTACGATTACAACGAGGGCAAGTTCGTGACGCACCGCTTCACGTTCAACAGGGTGTTGCACTGCTGGCAACTTGACTTTACGTGGACGCCCACGGGCCCCGCTGCAGGCTGGAGTTTCTCGATTTACGTGAGGGACTTGCCCGATATCAAGCTTAACGCAGGTAGCACGGATACGAACTGATAAATGTGTGATGTGAAATGTGGAGTGTTCAATGAGTGATGTTGTTACAAATAAAGTAATATTGGCGAGTGGGTCGCCGAGGCGCCGTGAAATCCTCACCCAGATCGGGGTGAATTTCGAGGTGGTTGTCTCGAACGAGGAGGAACGCCCCAGGAGCGCAGACCCGCTCGATTTCCCTGGCGAGAATGCCGCCGCGAAGGCGCTCGCCGTTTCGAAAATGAGGCCCGGAGAGTATGTGCTCGGGTACGATACGCTAGTTTTTTTGGACGGGAAGCCCCTCGGGAAGCCGAAAACCCCCGAAGAAGCCCTTGAAATGCTACAAAAATTGAACGGAAAATCTCACAAAGTTATTACCGGAGTCGCACTTGCAAAAGATTCGCAAGTCGTTGATACTCAACGAGAAGAAACAGAGGTGGTTTTCCGGGAGAACACATTACAAGAGCTGAAAGATTATGTAAATTCTAAGGACCCGATGGATAAAGCGGGGGCATACGGAATCCAGACCCGCGGAGCCCGCCTTATCAAATCGATTTCAGGTTGCTATTACAACGTCGTGGGCTTGCCCGTGGCCCTGACGCTCGAAATGCTTGCAAGGCAGAAGGTAGATGTATGAGTATGAACCCTATTGAAGACAAGCGCCCCGACGAACGCCTTGGGGCATACCTTACCCGCGTGCGCGAGGCCAAGGGAATGTCCATAGAGGAACTCGCCACTGTGACGAAACTCACAGTAAAAAACATAACCTTGATTGAAAGTGGCGATTGGAAGGCCTTCCCGGTGGAAGCCTACGTCCGTGGCTACCTCAATTCCCTTTGCGAAAAGCTTGGGCTTGAATCCAAGAGGATTCTCGACTTTTACTACATGGAGTCGGGCAAGAAGTTCTCGAGCCTGCTTTCTCCGGTACCCGAGAAACCCGTGAAGGTTTCCCCGATGACCGATGAGGAAAAGAAACCGCGTAGCAAGGCAGTGCCTATTGTTATCGTCTTGCTCGTACTGGCATTTGTGGTCGGCTCTCATTTCTTGAATGAAATGGGCGAGAGCGAGGCAGCTGCGCAGGCCCCGCAAACGGCTTCTGTCGAAGCGAACGAACCGCCTGCTCCGGTTGAAGATATCACCGAGATGCCCGAAGGTGCCGAAGCTGTTGCTCCTGATACGGCTGTGACAGATTCTGTCGTTAAAGATTCTGCGGCGAAGGCGAAAACTGATACCGCGAAGAAGGCCGACGAGACCGTGACGCAGGCTGTTGTTGACGAGGCCGTGAAGAAGTCCGACCTCCCGGCATCGGCTACCATCTTCATTTCTTCTGCCTCGAAGACTTCCGAAAATGCGGAAGCCGCCTCGGGTAAGACTCACATGGAACTGCTGGGCTCCGGCGCGATGCGTTCGTGGGTCGGCATCAAGCGTCACGAAGAAGACGGTGCGTTCGTGAAAGAGGCGAACATCGCCGAAAAGAACTCCCGCATGATTTACGAGTCTGCTGATACGTTGTATGTAATCATCGGCGAGCCGCGTGCAATTTCCAAGATGCTCCTGAACGGCAAGGAAGCGAAGATTCCCGAATCGAAGTACGGCCGTGTGGCCAAGTTCCGCGTGTTCGGTGGCGAAATCGTGAAGACGAAGGGAGGCCGCTAATGCGTACCGCGAACATCAAGAGAAAGACCGGCGAAACCGATATCGAACTCTCGCTGAACCTGGACGAGGCTTCCCGCGGGGTTGTCAATTCCGGCAACGCTTTCCTCGACCACATGCTCGACCTGTTCCAGGTGCATGGCGGCTTTACGCTCAACCTCACCTGCAAGGGCGATACCGCGGTCGATATGCACCACAGCATGGAAGACATCGCGATTGTGCTCGGTCAGGCGATTGTGGAATGCCTTGGAGACAAGAAGGGAATCGAACGCTACGGCTTTTACTTTGTCCCGATGGACGAGGCCCTGAGCCGCGTTTGCCTCGATTTCAGCAACCGCATAGGCTTCGTGTGGAACGTGAACCTGCCTGCCGCCATGGCAGGTGGCATCGAGGCCAGCATGTTCGAGCACTTCTTCAAGAGTCTGTGCGAGAATGCCCGCATGAACCTGCACGTGGAACTCTTCTACGGAAACGACAACCACCACTGCCTCGAAAGCATCTTCAAGGCGTTTGCCCGCGCGATGGCCATGGCCGTTGCCCCGAGCCGTAACGTGAAGGGCGTTCCCAGCAGCAAGGGCGTGCTTTAATTAAATCCTCGGGACTTTCACTTTATCCCCGGCATTCAGGTTATCCAGATTGATGCCGGGGTTTACTGTCTGCAGTGCGGACTTTGCAAAGAACAGCGGGAGGGTCTGTGAACCTGCACCGTAGGTCCGGCGCAAAAGCTTGCTCAAATCCTCGTCGTTTGCGGTCACCATCTTGTAGAGGCTCGCGTTGTTCGGGTCGGACTGCAGCGCGCTCATCGCGTTCACGAACTTGTCGCTGAAGACCTCCGCCTTCTTACCGGAAACGTCGTCGCTCCGGCCTTGCGGGGCGGCCTTGCCCGATTCGCGCGCCTGTTTTTCGGCGGCGATTTTCTTGAGCATTTCTGCGGTACTGGGCTGCTTTGGCCCGCCTTTTTGCCCGGTTACGGAACTCGGCAGCTTAAATACGGGCGCGCTCTTGGAATTGAACGTGAGGTTCACGTCCTTCTTCTCGTTTGCTGACTTCTTGATGGGTTCGAGTGCCAAAATGGAGTCGAGCGAGTTCACGTAAATGCTGTCGGGCCACTCGATGAGCGGCATTTTCTGGTCTACCACGATGACTTTTGCCACGGGGCGTTCGTCGTTACAGGCGGTAAGGTAAAGCGCAAAACCGGCCAAAACGGGCACGGCAATTAAACTCTTGAGCGTTCTCATGCCCTAAAAAATACAAAAAAAGAGCCCGTATCTTGCCAAATTCGCCAAAATCTGCTAAATTTGGAACTCCAATTAATCACTTCAATAGGAAGTTTAAAAATGAAAGAAGGTATCCACCCTAACTATCAACCGGTCGTGTTCGTCGATGCGAATACGGGTAAAGAATACATCACCCGCTCCACGAAGTCTTCCGCCGAAAAGAAGACTATCGATGGTGTTGAACATAGCGTGATTTCCCTGGAAATCACGGCTGATACCCATCCGTTCTGGACGGGCAAGCAGCATCGCGTGGATACGGCTGGCCGTATCGACCGCTTCAACAAGCGTTTCGCTGGCAACATCACGGGCGCAAAGCGCAAAACCCGCAAGGCTGCACCCGCCAAGGCCGAAGAAGAAGCTTAATTTTAGGCTCTTTTCTGTGCCCTCCACTTTGCGGGGGGCATTTTTTTTTAAATTCAATTCCGTTTTTATAACACAAGGAAAAAACGATGAAGAAACAACTTATGACTGCTTGTGCCGCCGCTCTCATCGCCATGGGCATGACCGCTTGCGACAAGACTGGTACCATTGAAGGTGTCGTGCTCGATCCGTTCACTGAACAGCCTGTCCCGATGCCGACCGTGTGGATGGACTCCACTATCTACACCACGACCAAGGAAAAGTACCCCTACAAGGAAGAACTCCAGAAGGGCGAATTCAAGTTCAATAAGGTTCCCGTTGGCAGCTACCGCATCCTCGCCGGCCGCTCCAAGTACGTGAAGAGCCGCAACCCCGTCCAGACCACCGAGGCCGAACCGAACCTCAAGGTCAAGCTCTACATCTACAGCGACCAGGTGAACCCGGGCCTGTACAAGACGGGCGAGAAGACCCCGACCAAGATCAACAACGAATGGGTGCTGTTCTCCACGCAGTGCACCGAATCCATCGCCGGCTACCGCCTCGAGATGCCTGCCGCTTCCGAAACCGCCAAGCTTCCTCCGGCACCCAAGGCCGACAAGAAGGCCAAGGGCAAGAAGGGTAAGAAGGCCAAGAAGGCTGCCGCTCCGGCCGCTGCTCCGGCTTCCAAGATGATTGCGCTTTCCGCACCGCTCGTCGTGGACGGCAAGCTCAACGTGCTCTACGTGAATGCTAGTTCCGTGACCGCTCCGCTCGTCGCGAAGACCTTCGCTGCCGTTGAAGACAAAGTTGCAAACCACAAGGACTGCAAGGGCTTCGCCGAGACCGACGTGAAGGGTATCTTCCCGGACAAGAGCAAGGCTACCGACCTCCAGGTGACCTACGTTGCCGAAAACCTCTACAAGATTTCTGGCGACCTCCCGAAGGGCAAGCAGATTATCCAGCTTTCCCAGGAAGGCAAGACTCTCCAGACCTACTACTTCGAAGTGAAGTAATTTAGGACGGTAAAGCACATTTGGGCCGGCATCCGCAAAGGTGCCGGTCTTTTTTTTGTGAGTTCGAACATTTTTTTTTGCGAATGGCTTTGAAAAATATATATTCAAAAGAGGTATGTCCTCTTTAAAACTTGCCATTGCCTCTTTAGGTGTATCTGCATTTTTTGCCGTTTTTGCCGTGCATGCTTTTTTGCAAACTCTTGATGGGCCTTATTTTGTCGATACGTCGCTTATCAAGTCGCGCTATGAGCCGTTGCATGCCGTTGACGTGTCCATAGGGCAGATGGAAGCGGATGTTCAAAAGGGAATGGCGAGGTTTGACGATTCGCTTTCAAAATTGATGGATTCCTTGGCAAACGGAAACAGGAAGGACGGTGAACTGCTGGAACTCCTGAACATGGAGTCCAATGTGGCTAGACACAAGATGCTGGATTCGGTCCGGATAATCGCAGATATGAAAATGCGTGAAGCCTATGGATATTTGGACAGGGATATTGCCGGATACTGCAAGAGGTATGGGGTTGAAGTGCTTTTCGGCACAGCGTCCAATACAATCGTTTATGGCTCTGGGGGAAAATCCGACTTGACTCCGGGATTGCTCCGGTATATGGGAGGTATGGTTGAATAGGTTTTGTGGAATAATCGCCATGATTGCCCTTGTGCTTTCTGTCGGGGGCGTTGTTTTCTGTCTTGTCGTAAAGTCCAGTACGGTCCGTTACGGATTCGTGAATACAGAGAAACTTCTTACGTCGTTTGTCGGGGCGCAAAGAGTCGAGGGGGAACTGCGCAAGGAGAAGGACAAGTGGGATTCCGCTAGGAGGACTATGGCAGATTCTCTGGCCGCATTTGAATCGCGAATGGAACTAGTCTATGATTCCGCATCCTTGGAAACGAAAAAGCGTCTGAAGTCCGAACAGGTCCATCGTATCGAGGAACTCGGGCGTTTCACGAAAGCCGAGGAGAACGGGTTGATAAAGATGCGTTCGGAACTCATGGAACCCGTGTACAAGCAGATTAACTCTACGCTTGCCGAATTTTCGCGCGAACGCGGTCTGGACGTGGTTTTTGCTTCAAGCAACGGAAGCATCGTATACGGTGAAGGATCTCGTGCAGACATAACAGATGATTTTGTTTCTTTTTTGAATAAAAGGTACCACTAACGGATTTTCTCATTAGACACCCTCGGGCTCTTTTGAAGCCGGTACTGCTAGCAGTATCGTCCTGTTTTGCGTTGCAGGGTGGCCCCGTACAGCCGGACTATATGCAGTTTGAACCGTCCGCGATGCAGGACCTTGTGAGCCTGCAGACGGGCAACTTTGCGTACTCGGTGCCGCTCGGGGAACTTCCTGGCCCGTATGGAGGCTATCCGTTGAGCATGTCTTACCACGCAGGGATATCCCCGCAGCAAGAAGCGACCTGGGTTGGACTCGGCTGGACGCTCAATCCGGGCAGTATAAGTCGCGATGTACGAGGTGTTCCCGATGACCAGTTCCACGGTGGTACACTGGGGTATGTCTACCGTTATTCTGCGATGCAGACGTGGGGACTCGACTTGAACTGGAGCATGGGGGCGGTGAGTGTCGGCTTCAGTGCGCCCAGTACAGGCGGTGTTGGTTTCTCGGTAACGGCTGGACTGAAAGTTTCCGGTGTCGCGGGCGTGGGCTTTACGCTCGGCACGGATGCTTCGGGGATGCAGATGAATTTTGGTGGGGATAATTTTGGACTCAATGCAAGCATCCTGCTCAGTTCCGGCGGTCGAATGATGACGAAGTTAGGGCTTTCTGCTGGAGGGAAAGATCTTTCTGCGTCTGCCGGTGTCCAGTATTCGACGGGAGGCAGTGCCGCCTACAGTGTCGGCTTTGGCGATTCGCAAGGGCGCGCCAAGGTCGGCCTTACGGCGGGGCCTGCCGGGTTGAAAACTTCCGTCAGTTCGGGGCCGGTTTCGGCAGACATGAGCCGTTCGGGAGCGAGTATATCCGTCAATGGCGGGGAACTGTCCGTATCGAATGTTTCGGGTAAGGGGGGGAGTCGATCGTCTTCGGTAGGCGTCAATGTAATTATTCCTGCCGTTCCGTCAGTATTCTCCTTGGGATTCAGTCAGTCGCTGCACGAATTCCGCCAACGCTCGGCAACTTCGGACTATGTTTACGGCTACATGTACCAGGCGGGCCCGGCTATCGTCGCGGATGGCGGTAATTCCGTTGCGGGAATGCCCCGTGCGAATGTCGCTAACGGAAACAGTGCCGGGTCGGTTTCCTGGAACTGGACCGTGAAGGGACGTTCCCTGGAATCCATCGGTTCGGGAGAGATGCACCCGGCGTACGACATGTATTCTGTTGCCTCGGAAGGCGTTTCGGGTACGTTCCGTCCTTTCGCACGAGAGGAACACAGGTTGCATGGGGTTGTGAGTAATGTCAGGTCGGATGCCGGAGAGACGTTTGTCGATTACAGTACGATTACGAACGATTCTATTGACGGGTGGCCTTACCAGAACGAGTTTGTCGAGGACGGTTCCGGAAGCATTGTCTTGCGGAGCGACTCGGGTTACTACGAGTCCTATCGGCAATGCATCCATAATGACAGTTGCTCGCCTTACGCACTCTATTCGACGCGGCTTAGGAACGAGGGCAACAGGCTTGTCTATAGGAAGGACAAGGAGACGCATGATACCCTGACGACCGGAATGAACTTTCTGTTTGTTGGCGAGGGCGGGTATTACGAAAGCGAATCTTTTGGGGGTGCGGCCCAACGTCCTCGGGGAACGGTTTCCGATATATTGCTCAGGAGGCGAGTAGGCAACCTTGAATACGCCCTGTATGGTTCAAGGAAAATTGAGCCGATTTTTGAGGATGACAGCCCTGTGGGAAAACTGAAGGGATTTGTGGTGACGAATTCGGACGGGGCGAAGTACTATTTCGAACAGCCGGTAAAGTCCTACCTGAAGGTAGACTACTCGATAAACCAGGAAAAGGGAACCCCCATTTTTGTGGATAAGGACGGTTCCGCTACGGACAACTTCCTCAGTAACCTGGGTAGTGCCGTATGGAAACTCATGAAGTGGGGAATGGAAGTGTCTAACCCGATAGGGGCGCTAAAGTATACGTACAACGTTGTGTTTAAGAAAGGCGAACTTGACGAGAACTGTAAGGCGAAAACCGATGAGGATGATGACGATGACGCTGATGCAACTTTCTATTCGTATCAGATAAACATGAATCCGCATGCCACACAGTGGCTGTTGACGGAAATACGGGGTGCGGACTTTATACAGCTTGGGGATTCGATTTGGAACAATGTTGGTTACAATGTGAAGTTCCATTATACGGAGCCCTCAATCTACCGGTGGCGAACGCCGTATGCTAGGCCCGGCCTTGCTACGGCGAACCTTCCGAACTACCGCTTGCCGAGGGACGGCTTTACTCCGGAGGGGTGTGATTCTAGAATGTACCAGGCCGGATTCGGTGTGAAGGAGTATGTCTACCTGAAATCTATAGAGACGTCCTCGCACAGGGTTGAGTTTGAATTAAACGACCCCGTGACGGAAGAACGCGTGGACGGAAAGGGCTGGGAGTATACCAGCGATGGCAATGCGAAAACGTTGCCGATTGCTGTGCAGGTTGCCGTGTCGTTCGATGCGACGACTGTGTCGGCGGATTCTGTGGAGATAAAACAGTCCGGAACGCATCCCGATGGACATGGTCCAAGAACAATCGCTTATGTAAAACAGAAGGTTGCGCTAGCCCCGAGGTGGCTGTATACGAATATGAAGTTGCCTGAGCGGCTGCTGGATAGGCTTCGCGGGGAATCGTCCCTAAGCGTGGCAGGATTCCTGTCAGAAACGCCGAAGGAGTCCGACGAGGTTCGTGATTCCGCACTTTGCGGCCTGGCGGAGAATATCTCGTTCAGGATAGACTCCGCCGGTCTTTTCGAGGAAACTACTGGCGAAGAATCTAAGTACGGTCTTTATAGGGTACGCATAGGTCTTGCTTCGGACAGCATATTCGCCTACCGTTATACTCGGAGTGATGACAGTTTGTACAATGGCGAAACTGTAGTGTTCGGGGAGAGCGGGGGTTATGTCTCGCATCCGGTAATCAACTGGAGTGAACTTGTTTTTGCTGGCGATTCTACGGATTTTGCCGAAAACCAGATGCGCTATTTGAAGAAGATATCGTACTTCGTCCGGGGAGACTCGCTTCCTTATAGGGAATTTCGTTTCGACTACGACTACACGCTTCATCCACGGACGCTGAATTCCTATTGCCGGGGCCACTATCCGGATAGTACGGGCGATATAGTGGAATCTCCGGATTCCGCTTCGGTTGGTGTTTGCTCCGGTCAGGTTGCGGGAAACTACCTGTATGGGAAACTTACGCTGAAGACTGTGACGGAGAGGGGCTGCCAGTATGGTCGCTGTTCCGAATTGCCTCCCTTCAGGTTTGGCTACAATTCTCCGTCCCTGACTTCGACGCGTCTGTCCTCGAAGGAGGGGTGGAAGAACCTTTCGCAGAATGTGGACTATGCCTCTCCCGATGATTCTGTAGGTCACGGACAGTTTCCTGAGTACTACTACGAGGGAATTACTGATTTGGACGCTAGTGTAATGGCTTCATCCGACGCAGTAGACGAATGGGGTTTCTGGAACGAGCGAGCCTATGCGGAGAACCACAAGGTATGGCAGGAATTCGCCGATTATGGTGCTTCCGCGTGGAGCCTGTCGCGCATCATCGAGCCTTCGGGGGGTGTGATTGAGGTGGATTATGAGAGGGATGTCTATGGGCATGGCGAGGACAATTCCGACGACATGATGTCAGTCATGTTTGTAAATGCGGATTCGTGTGGTAAATTTGCGGATGACTATGCGGTTTCTCCCGGGGATACCGGCATGACATGCCTGGAACTGGGAAGGCTATACTGGCGGGAACAGTGCCTCGGCCCGCGCGTGGCATTCTGGGATACAATTAGGCCTGCAGGCTATACGGGAACAGGATTCGAGTATCTTGATACTATGGAACTGGTCCGAAATGGCACTCTTGACACTTCGCGCATAGTAACTTTTAACATGCTCGGAAATATGAAGACCAAGGTCAAGACGGGTTTCCTTGGTCTGGGCAGGCGTTCTAGAAAACGAGACGTCGCTGTAGTGGGCGACGGAAAGCCTGTGGGCATCTTGACACGTACGGATGGAGATGGCTCGACTCGGCTTCTGGTGCTGGACCGTCCGATGCCCTATGTTGACGCGGTGCTTCAGCAGGCGGTAGACAAGATAAACTCGTCGCAGAACTGGTCCGTAAGGTCGAAGCAGGGCGCGATGTGGATAAGAAAATCTATGCCTGAAATTAAGGGTGGCGACCTGCGGGTGAAGCGTCTTGTGCGTCATGACATGCGCCGTTCCGTGACAACCGAATACGAGTATGCAACCGGAGAAATTGCCCAGCTGCCTGATTCGGCCTACAATACGGTGCAGGGTAACCGATTTTATGGGGGGAAGATCTCGCTTGCGTTGCCCGATATGGAACTCATGCCTAAATCCAGGATAGTGGGCTTTGGCGATGGGGACCTACTCTATGTGCCTGGTTCCGGCATCACGTACCCGAAGGTGACTGTCAGAAACTTTGGCGGTGGCATGGGGAACGGAAGAACAGAATTCGAGTATGTCACTCCCGAGACTGGTGTCCCTGTGGAGTTTATTGACGAGGATACCCGCTCGCAGCTGGTTCCGTTCTTGCGCGTCAACGCACAGATATTCATTTGGGGAGGCTACGAGAAGGACAAGACGTACGCTCAGCGACCTTTCCTTGTAGAGTTCTCGTTGCTGGATGGTTCGCGACATAAACTCGGTGATACGAGGAAAATGATGGTTGTTCGTGACGGAACGACCTCGTTAACCTTCTATGACACGTCAATCAGAACTGCCCGCTATCTGGTCGCCAAGTCTAGGTTCTCGATGGATTCCTCGCTTTCGGTGCAGTCGGATACGCTTGACTTGGGGGAGGAACTTACCGACTACAATGACATGGATGTCTCGATATCTTGGTTTCTTGGCGAATACAGGATTAGCTTCGCGACTTCCCCGACAATCGAGGACAATCAGCAGTTCTTTATGCATTGCCTGTGGCTCAGGTCGCAGAAGGACGGCTACGTTCCCATACTCTATAAGAATGTTGAATATTCTCGCGATTCAATCACGCTGCAGGAGATGGATGCCCCTTCGCAGTCGATGCAGGACCAGAGGGACGACGCCGATTTCGAGAGCGAAATTACCTACCATGACTTTACGGCGTTCCTCGGGCTAAACACGAAGAATTCCTTCTATCGTGGAGATAATCAGACTGCCATACTTGTGCGGATGGATAGTAGCGTGTATTCGACAAGGGTTCCCGATGTTGCGGAGGGTGTTGCGGACAATCCTGTTTCTGACGTAATGTCTAAGACAGGTCGCCAGAAGGAACGCTGGAGTTATGAAAGGGTGCTGAAATGCAGGCATGAAGACGAGGATGAAGACTGCGAGAAACAGTATATCGAACTCTATGACAAGGATTCCCGCCGCGATTCCAAGAACTTTACCTACATCCGCTACCCGGCGTTCCTTACGAGGTCTTTCAGTTTCACGGGGCATGACAATCAGCCTTCCTCGTACAGGGGACTGTGGGGGGAATCTCGGCTCGAAAATCACCTTTTCGATCCGCTGTCGGGGCAGCCCACGGCGACATTGGCAAGGACTCCTTCAGGAGACGGGAAGGAAATGCGCAAGCTTACGCTCAAGCGCCCGCATTTCGGCATGCCTGGCGGAGACTCGTCGGTTGCGAATGGGATGTTCCGCCGCAATATGCTTGTCCAGAATTTCCTCGATGCGCTTTATTCCGGCATGGTGGATTCGACGGCCTCCTGGAATTCAGTCATGGTGAACGACAGCCTCAGAAGTTTCTCCATGGAACCGTACCGCATCCTGCCTGACTCGCTTTACCCGGGCAAGCGTCGTCCATTTGTAGGCTGGGGCAAGTTTACGAGCCGAAGGGAACCTGCAGAAATCTTGGGCGAGAGTGAACTGTTTAACTTCGCGGGAGCCTACCAGAGTATAGACCCTTCAGCAGGGCGTGCTTTACCTGGAAGGGATGTGTTCGAGGGCGATAGTGTCGCCCTTGTGGACGGGCACTACCGTATCCGAGAATCAGGCGATGTGTTCGGACGCTCCGTGTCGAGCCACTATTCCACACGGGGCGATTACCAGACGGGTCTCTTTTTCCCGGCGACACTAGCGAAAACCGCGAGCATAGTCCCTTCAGGAGATTCCTATTCCGTCGAGAATTGTCTCGTGTCGACAGTCGGTTACACTGTCAGTGAGGGAACCATCCGCCCGCAAGGTTACACTCACGTTCGCTGCAGTGCGGGTGAGTATTCCCCCGATTCTCCGGTCGTGGCCGAGTATGCCCTTAAGACAGCCGATGGCCCGTGGAGGGTCTTGCGCGATACGGTTGCATCCGATACATTCGAACTGACACTTTTTTTGGGGAGCAGGCTGGGCTATCTGAGGCTCTACCCGGCGGATGCGGAAGCGAAAAGTTTTGTGTATGACCGGTATGGAAACCTGGTGCGAGTGGTTTCGGAGGACAATCTTTCCACCTACTACGAGTACGACCCGTTCGGTCATCTTGTGCAGGTTCGTGATGACGACGGAAACAGTTTCAAGGTGCACCATAGAGAGTACAGGAACGACAGTCGTGATGAAATCCTCCTAGATTCAGGAGGTGAAATTTGAGAATCATTCTCTTTTTTGTCTTCGCCTGTTTCGGATTCGTCCAGGCTCTTGAACTCGATGGAGTTCCCGTCCGCATTGCGGAAGGGAACCCTGTGCAGTTCTTTGTAGGGGAGAAGGTCTTTGTCGCCGTGGAGATAGACGGTGTGACTGGGTTCGCTTCAGAGGAGGGGCAAAGAGGGACCGTTCCCTATGTTCTTGAAAACGTGCCCGGAAATCCTTCGTGGATTAAGCCGAATGGACGTCCTGTGTATAATTCCGGTCTAGACAACGCCGAATACCACTGGCAGAATAACCAGACTTTCTGGCTGGAACTTTCGGGAATCGCCCCTGCTAGGGGCGACTACTCGGCGACGGTGCGTTTACGCAACACGGTTACCGGTAATAGCGTTGATACCGTCTATTCCTTCTCCGTGATTATGCCGTCTCTGGAATATCCTGGTGTCGTCGTGGCCATGCATGATTCCGCCGCCAGTTACGGACGGCAGATGGAGATATATTCTTCCCTGTTGAATACGTCCATGTCGTCGCGAACCCTGCAGAGTCCTTATTTTGACTACTACGCGACTCGTCGACAGGGAATGCAGCCCGTAGTGAATGTCTGGGAGGCCCCGTCGAATGGCTGTGTGCAGGTACTGGACTGCGGTCAGGGCAACTTCGTCATTCGGCATCGTTATAGTGGAAACGTCTCGTTTGCTGCCGGTGCGCGTCGAGGAGAGTTCAGGATAGGCTATAACGAGGTCGGGGGTCCCGAGAATCCGTACTATTTCTCCGCGTTGCCGGAAAAGGACTTGTTTACCTATGTGCATGACGGATATGATGCTTCGTTGAATATGAATGTTTATGCCGACTATTCATACGCCGGTTCCGCTACGAACTATACGGCACGCGCCATGCGTCGAAACCTGTTCTTCAATCCGTACGAAGCCTTATATGACCATTCCGGCAACAGGCTCTGGGGATCCGCACCGAGTTGGTTTTCCGAACAGTCGTGTACGGTTGCACGTGTTTTCACGGGTACGGAATATAACTGGCAGAAGTTCAGGACGAACTCGGTACAGGGCTTCTGTACGGAAGGACTAGAGAATACCGCTCCGACGATAGCGTTTCCGAATGCCGGGCCAGATACGATATACGAGGGTGAGGACTACTTCTTGCGTCCGCTATTTACGGATGCGGAAGGAGATTCCTTTACGGTTGAACTTGTTAATCCCCATCCCGACTGGATAGAGGTAGGGACACCTGCCGATTACTGGCATGATTACCAGGACGTAGTGAACAACAACGTGAATACGTTGGCGAACCGTCGGGTGCACTATATCCGCTCAAGGTACGCTGATATCCGCAAGGCTGCGGTGATTACTCCTGGGACATACACTTACACGGTGAAGGTGACTGATATCTTTGATGCGAGTTCTACTGCTCAACGTTCCGTTGTCGTTCTTGACGGAGGCGCGCATCCGGCAAGTTCCACGTCGGGTTTGGCGGTACTTGTCGGTGACGAGACCTGGTTCAAGAAGTACCAGTTGGATGTGGCGAGTGGAATAGTGAACTACTCGGGAACGGCACGTACGCTTGCTGCGGGGTGGCATTACGACTACTATGGCACTTTTGCCGAACACGGCGGCGATACGCTCCCATACATCCGGCATTGGCATGTGGATACGTCCATGGTTAATGTATCCTATACGGAATGCGGCAGTCGGCGATTTCGTATACGCTATACGGGCAAGGCCGACCAAACGTTCCTGCCGAACCGTTCCTATCTAGACAACAAGGCTGGTCTTTTCTACCGAACAAGCGTGGACATGGTCAAGAATAACGACTGGTCTATCGAGGATTTTTATGAGGGTGGTGATACGTTGCGACGCAGGAGGTATGCCCCCAACGCCCCGCTATATGACGGCAATGATAATAGCACCCCTCTCTGGGGAATTCCGCCAGATTGGGCCCCCGATTGCGAAAACCCGCCCGAACCCGGCTCATCCTCATCGTCCAATGAATTCGTCTCGTCATCGTCGTTCAACCCCTATGGCGATTTGGCAGTGCGCTTTGCCGACAATTCCACCTCGCCGAACACGGGTGCCCTAAAATTCGATATCGTGAACAGTGGTGGCGCGACCGCCCCTGTGGGCGGGTACGAACTGCGTTTCTACTACAACGGGAACGATTCGCTTGACGCATCGCGAATAGTGTTCGATAACTATCAGAACCTCCCTGTTGTTCAGAGCCGGACAGCAGAACAGTGCGGTGCAGGCCTGTTCGTCTACAAGGTAAAACTCTCCGACGATGCGCTGATTCAGCCGGGTGCGAGCCTGCCGTCGGAAAAGTTAGAGTATTCCGTACATTTGGACGGATGGCAAAACTACGACTGGAAGGTTTTTGCTAGTTGGATGGATGTTGCGACCTTGACATACAACCCGAAGATGGCCTTGTTCGATGCCGATGGTAACCTGGTCTATGGAACCGAAGCCTGGCCCTGCAACGGTTATGTGGAGAAGGAACTAAAATTGTCCGTGAAGGAAACGGTCCATGTGGAGGGAACCGGTATACCCGGCGGATACTTGCAAAATGCAATCGGTGATGTTACCCTGGAAATCCGTAACGATGGTGATTCAAGCCTCGCTGGGCCAGTATTTGTAGATTTCTACGTGACACACCCCGCTGGGCAGGTGCCTGTACTGATTATTCAAAACGATACCTTATCCGTAACCGGGAAGCATCTAGATGTGAGCGAAGGTATTGATGTTGCTCGAATTTCTTCGGGTAATAAGCACGTGTTCCGTTTTACCCTGACGGGCGGCATTCCTTCGTCTACGTCGAGAACGGTTCATTTCAGGCTGATGGATCAGTGTCTCTTTGATTGCCCGGCAGGTAGCGAAACGGCATATGGATGGAACATGATTGATGACTGGTCCGCTGTTGATGGGGTGTCCTTGCAGTGGATCCAGGTTGCGACGGAGAGGGTTGCCATATACAGTTCCTCAGGAAAGCGTCTCTACGGGATTCCTGATCCATCGTCACCATCGTACGCCATACGTGAAAGCGATTTTGGCGACACAACTCTTGCCTTGACGCATTCTCTACCGCCAGTTCCCGCGCAAGTCGCGAACCGGACTGACGCTATCGCTTATTCCGGCGGACAGTTGCTTTCGGGAGGGGATTTCGAGACGGACTGGCTGCAAGGCTGGGAACTCTCCGGTTCGGCCCGGAGTGTTCGCGGGGATTCTCCCCAGGGTTCTAGGCATCTTGGAATGTCCTCGGGATCGTCGATTTCTCAGGTTCTTCCCGTCCAGGCGAATAAACTCCTTGTCGATAGCGGGGCGACTCTTGTCGTGTGGCATAGGGGAACTTTGTCTGTAAAACTTTCTGCGGCTGGCACTCCGGTACAGACATGGTCACTTTCTGGTAGTGCATCGTGGGCACAGGACACGTTGCCTCTTGCGAAGAACCTGTTTAATGAAACCGCTGAAAACAAGTTGACTATAACGGCAAGTGGTGACGTTGCCATCGACGATGCAGCCCTGATACCCGGCCAGGCTTTGAAACCCTCCACATACGCAGTGCGTTTTACGAGCCCTGCCGGCGAGGAACTGGAGACCCGTGCCTATGACGGTGCGGAGGAACTGCTGGTAACCGACTCGGAACGTGATGCAATGGGGCGTACATGGAAAAAATACCTGCCTTTTGCCCTCACTTGTAGCGGTGCCGATGACTGCAACTCCGAAAGCAAGACTGCGCATAACCCCGGCATGGCGGATAACTACTACACGGCGTCAAACCCGGACTACCCCGATGCGGGCGGAATCCCGTATGCCGAAACGAAATGGAAACCCGACCCGATGGCGACCAGGGATGTGGAAGGCGCTCCAGGTAGGGCTTTCGGTATCGGGAAGGTTGGTGGACAGACTCACTTGGCTCGGTCATTTTCATCGGGAGTGAACCTCACTGGCGTCAACCTGCTGGATTCGGCCAGCCTGGACTCCGCCGTGTCAGCCGTGCGTCACGGACGGGCCTATGACGGCGACACGAACTACCGTGCTGCGAGGGATGCGACCCCCACCCACCTGTGGGAACTGAATATCGACCAGGACGGTCGTAGGGCCTTTACGGTGAAGGACGGGGAGGGCCGCGTGATTGTGAGCGGCTCGCTGGACAGCACTGGCAAATTGCTCACCCGCAGCGTGAACGAACTGGATGCCCGCGGAAACGTGGTCAAGTCGCACCCGCCAATGAGCTGCGACTATACACTAAAACCTGCAAACTGCGTGATTCCGAACGAATACGGTTACGATGCCCAGAGCCGTGTTGTCAGGAGCGTTGAACCCGACGCAGGGGAGACAAGGACATTCTATGACCTGATGGGCCGCGTCCGCGCGACACAGACTCAGCGCCAGATTGACTCCGGGGCGTATTCCGTTGTCGGCTACGACAACCTGGACAGGGCAATCTATACAGGCGAATGGAAATCGTCGCTTGACAGCGGGGCTGCAAGGGTGTATTTTAGAGACGTGCCGAACAGGAACAGCCCGACTATCGCCGAACTCACTCCAGGTACGATAACGCGTACGTTCTATGACCGTGTGCCCGCAAGGGACACCCTGGGCGTTGAACTTTATCCGGCGTCGGTCCAAACTGACGCGTTCAAGTACGGCAAGACCCGCGTGGTGGCGGTGGTATCTGACGTGTCCGCCGACAGTGCCGGGAATGTCATTCGTATATCGACCGCCAACGCATACGACAAATACGGTCGCATTACAGTTAATTACGCCTATAACCCCGCTGTCCCAGCTGACAGCCTGAAAATGCTCGCTGTGGAGACGGAATACGATTTGGAAGGCAAGGTGACGAGGACGACAAAATACCCCTACGGAGTGGATGGTAGCGGGGCAAGTCGAAAAATTGTGGAACGGTATACCTACGACCGCCTTGGCCGCATAGACAGCTTGTTCTCGAAGAACGGAGGTGGTGACGAGATGCTGCTTGCTACCTACTCCTACTACCCGACAGGGAGCGTGAAGACTGTAAACATGGGCAATTCGCTCACGCTAACTTACACTTATCATATTAGCGGAGCCGTGAAGACTGCAAAAGTTGAAACCGCAAATGGGGGTGAACTGTATTCTGAGATGCTTCATTACGAGGATTGCGGTGACAACGAATGTGAACCGCAGTATAACGGCAATATCAGCTATATGGTACAGAGAATTGCCCATAACAACCGCGATTTCGTGCAAATTCGCGACGTGGCGTATTATTACGACCAACTGAACCGTCTTACAAAGACAGACGACCTGTCGCAGGATTATTTCGACGACATCTTTGAATACGATGCGCAGGGCCGAATTACCGCACAGCGCCGTGCGGAAAAAATCGTTGCCTCGAGCGGGGGAGAATATGCGTATTATGATAGCACGAATAAATTGAAAAATGTTGCAGATGGTATGGGCGGCACGGCGGGCTTCCGTAATATGGGTGATGCGCAAAACTTCGTCTATGATCGTGATGGCAACCTTATTGAAGACAAATCAAAAAATATGATGGTTGTCTATGATTGGAGAGGAATGCCCACGGAATTCACGCAACAACCTTCCGGAGGTTCCAGCCATGCAACCCGCCTTTCGATGATGTACGACGGGTCGGGCAGACGCATCTCCAAGACTCTCCTTACGAGGGCGGGTGACTCGCAGGGCTGGGACACGACCCTCGTGACGCACTACACGGGTATAGGCACGGAGATACGGGAATACAAGCCTGCCAACTTCACCCGCTATACGGACTCTGCGGGGGTGGAATACTGTGTTTCCGCGAACCCGGACTACGGCGGCAACGCTTCTACCGCATGCCCCCTGCCCGACACGGTGAAGGTCGCCGTGCCACTGCCACAAGGAATGGGCAGGTACGCCCTGCAGGATGCCGACCACCAGGCGGAAGAAGGCTCCCCGCAGGCGTTCGAGTGGTACCTGAAGAACCACCTGGGCTCCACGATGGTCGTGTACGGGACCGGATTCCCCGACCTGCTCGGGCTCTCCCCGCTCGGCACAGTCCGCGCCGCCTATGACTACAGGAGTTTCGGGGAACAGCTTGACCTGCTCGTGTTCACCCGAAAGATTACGGAGAATTTCACGGGCAAGGAATTGGATAACGAAACGCAGCTGAACTACTTCGGCGCACGTTATCTAGACCCGATGCTCGGAATGTGGACTTCAGTTGATCCAGCAAGGCAATTTGCAAGCCCGTATCTGTATGCGGGGAATGGAATGAATCCGATAGCAGGAACAGACCCTGATGGTATGTATTACGAAGACGGAGAACGTTGTACGGAGGGGAAATATGTTCCCTTGGATTCTCAAGGAACTGTAACGCCAGCAGAGTTAGATGAACTTGCTGCTGCAGAGAGAAAATTTATGGCAAGTCCCGGGATCGAGCAGACGGTTATGTCCATGGCAAAGTTTACTAAAGAAAATGGAGTGGAAGCAAGATTTTGGTACAATGAAGATGGACAAAATTCTTTTGCTTACGGAACAGAAGGTGCTGTACGCCCTGGAAGTGGAGATGGAGCGTACATCCATTTCCATACTTGGCGAACAATAAAACCCAAAAAGGACCTCAGTAGGCGTAATGAGTGGCTTCAGGGGGAAGGCCTTAGTAGGGCTGATGAAGACTGGTCTAATTTCTATAGGAAATCAATAATGGGCATGGAACTGAGATCTGGAAATATATATTACACATCTCCTTCGATGTCTTTTCAGCCTGTAATCATGCGCTTCCCTGCAGGGTATATTGAAGACGCCAATACTTATGAAGGAAAAATGCGTTATGCTCCATAAAACATTCCTTACGTTTTTCTTTGTTTTAATATTTATTGGCTGTGAACAGAAAGAAAAGGATCACATTGATGATGCCGTCGATTTGTCTCGTGAAAAAGAAGAAATAAATACTGCTATATATAAAGATTATAAAATGTATTCTGAAGAATATATGGCCTTGAATTCATTTTTTTCATACTACTTTGAACACCATGACGATTTTTTTTCGTTAGATGACGATTTGACTGTTTTTGTTGGCGGTCCTGGCGGTAAAGAGTATTTTCTTTATACAAAAAACAGAGCAGATAATAGAATATGGTCTAGCATTTGTGGCACTTATGAAAAAATTTCAAAGAATCAATTGAAAATTTTGGACAGCTTAGAAAATGATATAAAAAATGAATTTTTACATCATCCAAAGAATGATGAACAATGGTATAGTCTATTCCTTTGGAAAGGCAGAAGTCAAAAAGGTCGCCTTAGACGTATAGAGTATTTTACGCATGGCTACGAATCATATAAATCAGAATCTAATTTATATGATTATCTAGCCAAAAAAATCTTTACACATGGATGTAAAAAACATCTTCTTTAAGCTTTTAGATGACTGGGAATCTGAAAATTTCCTATGATTGGAGAGGTATGCCGGTTGAATTTGTCCGCGAAACTTGCACTGCGTATGGTCACTACACCGTATGCGACTCCACGAAGCTCGTGATGGCCTACGACGGCTCGGGCCGCCGCATCTCGAAGACGCGCATGCGCAAGAATGACCAGGGAGGCTACTGGTACGCCACCCTTGTGACGCACTACACGAGGCTACGATCAACTAATGGGATTGGTCGATTCTCCAGAGTTTATTGACAAGTTTAACAGCCAGATGAAAAGTAACGACGGTCCAAGGTATAATTCTTTCCCAACTCCAGAGGCTGCAGAAAAATTTGCCAAAGATATTCAGAATAGTCTAAAAAATGAAAACCAAGAGGAATAAAAAGTGAAAAAATGTGTCTTCTTTATTCTTTTGCTAGTGACTTTTACAGCAATCCATATTCTCTTTTTTGAAGACGAGAATTGCATTGATTTTTGGTCGTTTATTCCCCCCTTTGCCTTCTGGTTTGTTTTACTTGTATTCTATTTAAGCGGCGGATATGGAAGTGCACTTGCTACCCACAAAGCGTTTAAAGGAGAATACGTGATTGATTCTGAAACCGAAGAATTTGATGAAATGCTTAGAAAAAAAAAGGAAGGGGGAAATTATATTCCACGTCTAAAAAAGGAAAATAACACTATTGATCCAGAGACGGATCTTTTCGATGACATGTTAAAAACGATGAAAGAAAATCAAAACGCACATTTTTATAAAACTGATAAAAAGAATTAAATTACAATTTCCTATGATTGGAGAGGAATGCCCATAGAATTCACGCAGCAACCTTCCGGAGGTTCCAGCCATGCAACCCGCCTCGTGATGAGGTACGACGGGTCGGGCAGACGCATCTCCAAGACGGCGATGCGCATTGTTGGCGATGACGACTGGGACACGACCCTCGTGACGCACTACACGGGCATAGGCACGGAGATACGGGAATACAAGCCTGCCAACTTCACCCGCTATACGGACTCTGCGGGGGTGGAACACTGTGTTTCCGCGAACCCGGACTACGGCGGCAACGCAAGCACCGCGTGCCCCCTGCCCGACACGGTGAAGGCAGTCATCCCGCTGCCGCATGGACTCGGGCGATACGCCCTGCAGGATGTGGGCCAAGTAGACGAGAACGGCGCCCCGCAGGCATTCGAGTGGTACCTGAAGAACCACCTGGGCTCCACGATGGTCGTGTACGGGACTGGATTCCCCGACCCGCTGGGTATCTCGCCCGAGGGCGAACTGCGTGCCGCCTACGACTACCGCAGTTTCGGGGAACAGCTTGACCTGCTCGTGTTCACGCGGAAGGTGACCGAGAATTTCACGGGCAAGGAACGGGACGATGAGACGCAACTGGACTACTTCGGCGCACGCTATCTCGACCCCATGCTGGGAAAGTGGATTTCCGTGGACCCGAAGAGGCAATTTGCCAGCCCGTATCTGTATGCCGGGAATGGCGTGAATCCTGTTAATGGTTTCGATTCTGATGGATTACTTTGGGAGTATGCTCAGAATTCTGGAAAATTGACTTATATTGATGATAAAACAGGTGTTAGAACTTTGAAAGCTATTGGATATGCTGGAAAAGGGTTGGGCAAGAATAATGCGAATTGGGATAATATTCGAGGAGGAAAAAATATTCCGAATTCTGGCCCATTACCTGCGGGTAAATATACTTTTGGTCCGATGATTGAGAACTATATAACTTCCAGAGGTGTTTCTTTGCCTTTTACTATGCAATTAATTCCGGATCCAGAAAACGAAATGTTTGGAAGGTCAGGCTTTTTGGCACATGGGGATAATTCTACGCATACAGCATCAGATGGGTGTTTGATATTTGATCGTGCGATGCGTAAGGCTATAGATGAAAGCGGGGATCGTGCTTTGCAGGTTGTTCCTGATGCCGTGGAAGATATGGACCCGGAATGGTTTGGCTCTGGAAATGTTACTGTAGGTGATCCTATTATTGAACAAGAATAACTTTGGAAGGATTCTGTAATGAGGCTTTTTATACTTTTATTGTTCTTTGCTTTATCGTACGGTTTCTCAAACGATAATAAAAAAAGAGAAACTTTAACTATTGAAAAGAAAATTAATGACAGAACCATATCGATTGTGCTAAAACATAAGAAGAATAAAAAGCGGAATATTTGCTTTTATGATGATTTTTACACCCCTGAATGGGGGTTGGAGTCTCTTTTAATAAAAGTGGATAACAACATTATTTTTACTAAGTTAGACTTGCTCTATTGCTTATTACAAGATGTTTCTGATATATCTATTTCATATAAGAATGAATATTATGTGATGGATGTGAGTGGAGGCGATGGTGCTTATGGAAATTTTTGGGAACTCTGGTTTGATGATAAACGAATAAAGAAGACTATAGTTTTTGCTGATGCTGAGAAAACAGATACAACCGCTATAATAATTCATAAAGAAGTTGTTTATAATTAATATGATTATTTAATCCTTTATCAATATAGAATGAATAATGTTGTCTTTCCCTCAAAGGTCGCTTCGGCGGCCTTTTTCTATACGATTCTGAAGACAATCTTGTCGATGACAAATACTTGTGAGGTGAGAATTGCAAGAATGCACTTGTGCATTTTATTGCCGAACCGTAGTGTATTGCGCTTTGCACAATTCCAAGGAAATAAAAAATTCCTATGATTGGAGAGGTATGCCTATCGAGTTCACACAATATCCTCCGCACGAGAATACGGGAGTATCCGGTGATACTTTGTACAAAATGGCGATGGCGTACGACGGTACGGGCAGGAGGATTTCCAAGACCCGCTGGGCGAAGGCGCAGGGCGACGAGGGCTGGTCACGCAAGCACGTGATGCACTACACGGGCATCGGCACGGAGGTGCGCGAAAACTTCGCCGGGCCCGCGAAAGAGACGAAGGTGGTTGTGAACATGCCGCAGGGCCTCGGCCGCTACGGCATCGAGGACGCCGACCACGCGGCGGAAAGCGGCTCCGCGCAGACCTTCGAATGGTTCCTGAAGAACCACCTGGGTTCCACCATGCTCGTGTACGGCACCGGCGGCACTTCCGGTGGCCTGAAGTCCGCCTACGACTACCGCAGTTTCGGTGAGATGATTGAATTGACGCCTCCGCCAACCGGCAAGGTGACGGAGAACTTCACCGACAAGGAGAAGGATGACGAGACCGAGCTGGACTACTTCGGCGCGAGATATCTCGACCCGATGCTCGGAATGTGGATTTCTGTGGACCCGATGAGGCAGCATTTTTCCCCATATACATATGGAAACAACAATCCTATTGCAAGAATTGATCCTGATGGAAATGCTGATTTAAGAATGGCGGTATTTTATAACAGAGATCAAAATGGAAAAGTCTTGCCTCCAAACTTAAAACAAGATGTGGATAGGGCCCTTTCCGGAGCCTTGAATCCTTGGTATGATACTTATGAGGTGAAATACTTTGGAGAAAATGCTTCCGCTGAGGAAATTAGCAATTTTATAAATGGAGGCGATTTTGGTGCAATCGCCATGCACGGTGAAATAGATGCGGATGGTATTTTTATCGCTCATGATATGGATGGAAACTATATAGATGCATACGATCTTAAATTTAACGTTAAAACACTGTTAGGAGCATGTCATTCCGAAGCCTTTATTAGATTTGAAGATGAAACAGGAAATCTTGTTGCCCCAAAATATGATGAAAATGGAATGACGAAATCTTTTGTCGAGTCCATAAACTTCTTAATTAATAATTCAGATACAAAAAATCCGTATCGTATTGACATTATGGGAGGGATAAAAGATTGAAATGGTTCTGTTTTATGGTAGCGTGCATAACAAATGCGGTGGCTCAATCGTATTATTATAATGCATATGAAGATTTTTTTGTAGATGAAAGGGATGGTAATATATATCATATATTTGAAACAGATTCGTCTAAGTGGTTTGTTGAAGATCTTCAGTATATTCCGAAAGCCACTGTTTGGACGAATGTAAAGAATGGAGAGTTATACTGTGAATCTAATCTTAATTTGGAAAGTATCGCAACTGACGAAAGTGGTTTTTATTTAAACAATTTGCAGAAAATTTCAATTGAAAATTGTCGTAAGGTTTATTACAAATGGGATTTGGCTATGAATTCGTGCCCACAGGGGTGGCATTTGGCAAGAACAGAAGAATGGCTTGAAATGTCTGCCTTTTAAAAAAAAATATCCCTTTTTGCAAAATGTTGTTTTTTTTGATTATCCCAAATATTTCGTTAGTTATAATTATGGAAAAGAAAAAAACAAATTTGTAATGTATGACTATTTATCAATGTGGTGGCGTGCTGATCTGGATGTTAAATGGAAAAAAAATACTCGAGCTAATGTAACTCATTTTCGAAACAAAAAAGTTGAGATAAAGAAAAATAGCCCGAGAGGAAGTGCTTTTTGGACTTATAATTCTACTAAATCATGGAAACTCCTGCCGGCTCGATGTGTTGAAAATAAAGAGGGAATTGATTACTCCATCAATATACCCAAAATTGATACATCTTCATCAATAAAATATGGACATGGGGTAAAGACAAAATCAAACAAAGTATCAGAATTAAGATTAGATCAACTGATGTAGTTGTATAAAAGGACGTTTAACCTAAAAGAATGTAAACTTCTCCCATTTTTCCTGTAAACTCATCAACCTGCAATTGGCCGAAAGATAGTTCATTTGGCTAAATCTTCGCTGCTTTGAGAATAGAGTGGGTTGCCTTGGCCTTTTTAGACAGGTCAAGTTTTCTGCTCGCCTTCAGCATTCGGTTCGCTTTCTTCACGAAGCGGTCTGCCGCAGCATTTTCTAAAACAGGTAATGGACGAATTGCTAATGCCATATCCTAAATATAACTATAATCCATTTTAAAGTCAATTCAAATTTCATAATCAATGCTTTTGTTTCTGCATGATTCGGAGGAAAATCTTATCGAGAGCATATCCATCTGCATGAAAATTTCCTATGATTGGAGAGGTATGCCTATCGAGTTCACACAATATCTTTTGCCAGAGAATACGGGAGTATCTGGCGATACTTTGTTCAAAACTGCCTAGGCCACGTTGATCAAATTAAGCTAAAACTTGGAATTTCGGGAAGACTCGCAAGTCTCTTTACTTGACTCTGGTTACGCCCTGCGGAGTTTCCAAGAACTCGGCTTGGAGTGAATTTCCTATGATTGGAGAGGATTTCTACGGGCATACCTCTTTAATTATAGGAAAAATTTGTTCGGCCTTTGCTATATTTACCATGAGGGAAGGCGCAGGCCTTGCCGGATTGGATATATAAAGGAATAAAGATGAAAAAGGTCGAAGGCTTTTTCTCGTTTTTTGGTTTGGCTTTTACGCAGGTGGCGGTCTCTACCGCGATTATTGCCTACACGGAACTCGTCCTTAGCCGCATGGGGTATACGGCTACGGGTTCGTGGCAGTTCTACGTGCTGCACCTGCTGTTCCTGTTGCCCTGCGTGCTGCTGCTGACGCCTGCGGGTTTTATGTCGGACAAGCACCCGAAGGAACGGGTGCTCCTGTGGACGACGGTGCTTTCGGTTCTCCCGCTGGGGTTGTTCGGTGTCGGTGTGTACCATTCTTGCCTGCCCATGATGTTTGCTGGTGTCGGGCTTTTCTTTGTGCTGCAGGCGTTCCAGAGTCCGGCAAAGAACGGCTACATGAAGGAACTGATAGGGGTGCGCTTCCTTGCCAGCGGGAGCGGGACTCTCATGATAGTCACGTTCTGTGCGATGTTCTTTGCGGGCGTGTCGCTTGCGTTTGCCGTTCGCGAGAACCTGGTCGAGCCCGTGCTCTATTCGCTCGGCGCACTGCAGGTTCTGGGGTTGATTTTTGCAATCCGGCTCCCGTCTATCGGCGCCTACGATGAAACACTGAAATTCCCCTGGAAGCAGTTCCTTACGTTTAAGTACGCGCGCCGCAAGATGGCGAAGGCGTGGAAGAACCGGGCGCTCCGCCAGTCGATTGTCGGGCAGGCGATGTTCTGGGTCATGATATTCCTGATGGTGTTCGTCATCCAGGACCAGTTCAGCTCGGGCTCGCTGTTTACGCAGGATGCCCTTGCGAACTATGCCATTTTCGGTACGGGCATCGGGCTTGTCGCGGGCTTCTGGTTTGCGATGCGCATGTCGAGGAACTTTATCGAGATGGGGCTTATCCCGATGGGTACCGCAGGGGCTTCCATCCTCATATTCATCATTCCGCTGATTCCGCGCCCGTATAATGCCATCGCGTTCGCGCTTCTCGGGTTCTGTGGCGGCATCTTTGCGCTCCCGATGTTCGCGACGATGCTCTACAATACCAAGCCCCGTTCCGCGGGCCACGTGCTCTCGCTTTCGAACGTGGTGCAGAACCTGAGCATTCTCGTTTTCGATATTCTCGCGATTGTCGCCATCCGTTACTTTGCTGTCGACCGGATGAGCCTGTTCTTTATCCTCGGCATCGTCTGCCTTGTGGGTACGGTGTGGGCGCTGTGGGCCATGCCTCAGACGCTTTTGCGCCAGCTATTGCGCTCGGTGCTCTCTATGCACTACCGCTTCTTGGTGACGGGCGTGCAGAACATTCCGTGGGAAGGCCCGGTGCTCCTGGTGGGTAACCATATCTCGTACATTGACTGGGCGATTATCCAGATGGCAAGCCCGCGCCCGATGCGTTTCGTGATTACGCGCAGGCCTTTTGAGAAGTGGTACGTGAAGCTGTTGCTTTCGCAGATGGAAACGATTGACCTCGATATCTCGAACCCTGCTCCCGCGATGGAGGAGGCGAAGAAGGCCTTGCTGCGTGGCGAAGCCGTGGTGATGTTCCCGGAAAACGCGATGACCTCGACGGGCAACATGAGCCGCTTCCGCCTGGACTACTCGTCCGTTGTGAAGGATGTGCCGCGCCTGAAACTGTTGCCGTTCTACGTGCAGGGGCTGTGGGGGAGTAGCTACTCCATGGCTGATGCCGGCTTCAAGGACATGGTGCATAGCGGTGGCCGTATCATTTCTGTCGCGTTCGGCAACGAACTCCCGCTCGATTCCAACCCGATGATGGTGAAGCGCGCGGTGCAGGAACTCTCGATTACCGCGTGGACGAGTTACATCCGCAAGTTGCGCCCGGTGGCATCTGCCTGGATTCGCACGGTGAAGCGAGTCGGCAGCGGGCCCTCCGTTTATAGCCCCGACGGCAACCACCTTTCGGCAAACGCGCTTGCGACGGCGGCGCTCTCGTTTGCGGGCATGATCGAGAAACTCACGAAGGGCGAGAAGCAGGTGGGCGTGCTTATTCCGCCTTCCGGCCCGGGAATCATCGTGAACATGGCCTGCCTCATCAGGGGCAAGACTGTCTACAACCTGAACTACACGAACACGCCCGAGACGATGGACTACTGCTGTGGCGTGGCCGAAGTGAAGACGATTATTACGGCCCGCGTGTTTGTCGAGAAACTCAAGCAGAAGGGCCTCCCGATGGAGAAGTTGCTCGACAAGTACAAGGTCTACTACATGGAAGACCTGAAGGGGCAACTGCACAAGTCGACGCTCGTGAAGAACTTCTTGCGCGTGATGCTTTTGCCGGCATGGTACCTGGAGCTCCGCTTCTTCAAGAAGGTGAGCCTTGATGACGTGGCGACCATCATCTTCAGTTCCGGTTCCGAGGGCCGCCCGAAGGGGGTGGAACTCACGCACCTGAACCTGATTGGCAATATCAAGCAGTGCGAAAGCGTGCTGCTGCCGACCGCGGAAGACGTGTTCCTGGGTTCGCTCCCGCTGTTCCATGCGTTCGGGTTCTCCATCACGACGATGCTGTGCCTTGTGGAAGGCGTGCCGGTGGCGACCTGCCCCGACCCGACGGATGCAAGGCTCGTGTCTCGCATGTGTGCCCAGTTCAAGGTGAGCATCATGGTGGCCACGGGCACGTTCCTGCGCATGTGGGGCCTGAACCGTGCGGTGCACCCGCTGATGTTCTCGCATGTGCGTAGCATCTACGCCGGCGCCGAGAAGATTCGCGAGGATGTGCGCCAGCTTTACCGCAACAAGTTCAAACTCGAGATTTTCGAGGGGTTCGGCTGTACGGAAACGACTCCGGTGGCGGCGGTGAACACGAAGGACGTGCTCATGGACGACTACAAGACGGTTATCGAGGGCAACAAGCCCGGTACCGTGGGCGCTCCGCTGCCCGGAACGCAAATCCGCATCGTGGACCCCGATACCATGGAAGAACTCGCCGTGGGCGAGGATGGCCTGATTTTGATTGGCGGTGCGCAGATTATGAAGGGCTACCTGAAGGACCCGGAACGTACGGCACAGGCGATTGCGGTTATAAACGGCAAGCGCTGGTACAAGACGGGCGACAAGGGCCACGTGGACGAGGACGGCTACCTCACGATTGTGGACCGCTACAGCCGCTTCGCAAAGCTTGGTGGCGAGATGGTGAGCCTTGGGTCGGTGGACTTCAAGATTTCGGAATGCTCGCTGTTCGACGAGATTGACCACTTTGCGGTTGCCGTCCCGGATGGCAGCAAGGGAGAAAAGATTGTGCTCGTGTATGCGGGCGATAAGTCCGAAGACGAGGTGAAGGACATGCTCAAGCAGGTGGGCCTCCCGCCGCTCATGCTTCCGGGTGCCGTCGTGAAGGTGGATGAACTCCCGAAACTCGGGAGCGGCAAGAGCGACGTGCAGACCGGCAAGAGAATTGCCATGGAACGCCTTGGAATTTCAGCAAACTAGTTATTATGAAAAAGAAAGAGAAAACTGTTACTGTAGAAGAAAAGATTGAACAGAAGTCGGTGACCACGTCCCTGCGCGAGTGGGTGGCGTCGCTCAGCCTGGGCAAGCCGCAGGCGGTGATGCTTGCGACCACGGTCGCCGTGCTGGTCGCCGCGTTCCTCATATTCAACAACCTTTCCGTTTCGTACGCGCGCCGCTGGGATATCGATTGGGGCTACTATGCGATACTCTCGACGTTTGTGCTGTTCATTGCGGGCGTGGTGGTAAACGTACCGTTTATCGCGAAGCATATCCGGGAGTTCTTGCCGAGCGGTAAGGCCTTTTGCGGGCTCGCCATCCTGATGATTATTTTCTCGGTGTTCGTGTTCGGGAACATCAGCAATACGCACCGTGTACTGAGCGACGAGACCAGCTGGGAATCGATGGGCCTGCAGATGTACTTCCAGCATACGGGCGGCATCTGCAACGAGGGCGTTTGGACGGATGGAGTCCTTGATTGCAAGAGCGAGGTGAACAACTTCAAGGGCAAGGCACTCGGGTTCGTCTACTCGCTCGTGTTCAACTTCATGGAACCGACGCGCGATACTGCGCTCAAGGTGAACTATCCGTTCTACCTGTTGAGCCTGCTGGCGTTCTTCCTCGCGCTGTCGAAGTGGTTCAGGAGCGATAAACTGGCACTGGCTGCAGTCGCCTTCCTGGGAGGCATGCCTATATACCTGCTCCAGTCGCGCTCTGCATCTACGGAAGTGCTCTACATTTGCCTGCTGACCTTCCTTATGGCCTGGTATGCTTTTGTGCCTGCGAACAAGGTAACTTGGAAACATTTCTTGCTGACGGTGCCGCTGCTCGGTTTCTTTGCGCAGACCCGCCAGGAGACGGTGTTCGCGTTCATTCCGTTCGCGCTCTACTACTACCGCTACTTCCTCGAAAAGCCATACCGCCTGCCGGCCTTTGTTGCCGCCGTGATTGCGGTGAGCTGGCCCAGCGTGAACAACATGGCGGCCTATCGCGGTTACGACTTCCAGGGCGGGGAACATGCGGCCCATTCCTTCGATAACCTGTGGTTCAACCTGAAGACGAATATCCAGACGATGATGAACCTCGATGTCGACCCGGCTTTCGGCGGCATCATGGTGAACCCGTTCTACACGACGTTCACGGTCATCTTGCTCGTGGCGACTGTATGGCTCCTGCTCCGCATGGTTGTATTCCGTCGTTACGTGCGCGGGTTTATCTTGGGCATTTTCTTCTGCCTCCAGATTTTCGTCATCATGTTCAACGTGTCGGGAACGTTCACGATTGATATCAACCAGCGCTACGTGCTGGTGGCGCTCCCGCTGTTTGCGCTCCTGATGGCGCTTGGCCTGTACGACGCGCTCCTCTTTGCGGGTTCGCGCCTCTTCAAGTCCAAGATGCAGCGCGATGCCGTCGCCGGAATCGTGATGGGTTTTGCCTGCCTCCTTTCGCTCGGGCTCATGTTCTACCATGCTCCCAGCTACAAGAGCAACATGCTCTACTACAAGAACAAGTTGCTGGGCGAAGAGGACTTCTTGAACACGGAACTCGCGAAGTTGCCCGAAAATTCAATCTACATCTATGCGAGGCCGTGGCAGATGCTTGCCCAGGGGCATAGCGCGTTTAGCGAACGCACTTTCGAGGGCTGGAGTACCGACGTGTTTGCCTCGTGGATGCAAAAGTCGGGCGGAAACATCTACCTGGTGCGCGGCCAGGATGGCTACGGCAAGGTAAACCGTGACAGCCGCGTGGTGGGCTTCAAGACGACCGACCAGATTGACAAGATTCTCGATAGCTACAAGCACGAGCGCATCTTGGTGGATGCGAAGCGCTTTGGCTATCCGCTGGTTATATACAAGATAATTTCGAAGAAGGGCGTTTCGCAGTACGCGCAGAACTTCATGGTCTCGGACGAGAGCGAGGGGATTATCGTGCTGAACAAGCGGTTCCCGGAATCGATTGCCTGCGACTACTCGCTGAACGGCGAAAAGCAGGGCGAGATGCTTGTGACGGTGCCTTCGGATTCGCTCCGTATGGATTCAACGAAGATTCACCCGGGTATGAACCGCGCGATGTTCGTGTGCTCGATGCCCGATGGCGATACGTCTGTGGTTTACCGCGACTTCTTCCGCGAGAGCGAGAACGTCGTGCTGCTTTCGAGCCTCAAGATGGGCCGTTTCTCGCAGGAGTGGGGCGACCCGCAGATGAACGAGTCGGTAGAACACCACACGCTTACGCTGGATGGCGAACCTTTCCGCTACGGTATCGGGAGCCACGCGAATTCGAGTATCGACTTCACGTTGCCCCGCGGGTTCGACGTGCTGCATGCGGTTATCGGGCTTGATGACGAAAGCGCCTGCGGTGATGGCGTGTACTTTATCGTGTCGGGCGACGGCCGCGAAATCTTGCGCTCCAAGAGGCTCTACTCGATGGAAAAGCAGGCGATTGACGTGGACGTGAAGGGCGTGCGTCAGCTGAACCTGAGCATCGACATGGCGGGCGAGAAGAACTGCGACCACGGCGACTGGGCGAACGCCTGGCTGGAGGCTAGGTGAAAATCCTGGTAGCCCCTCTTGATTGGGGCTTGGGGCATGCGACGCGTTGCGTGCCCGTTATCCGGGAGTTCCTTGCCCAGGGAGCCGAGGTGGAACTTGCCGTAGTGAAGGCGAATGCCGGGTTTTTCCGCGAGGTTTTCCCGGAACTACGCCAGCGGGTGGCGCCGGGCTACAACGTCGTGTACCCGAAATATGGCTTTAACATGGCGCTGTGGCTCCTGAAGAACAGCGCACACCTGAATGCGGTGATGCGTTACGAGCATCGCTATGCCGAAGAGATGGTGGAACGTCACGGCTACGACGTGCTATTTTCGGACAACCGTTTTGCATTCTTTTCGAAGAAGGCTTATAGCGTGTATATGACGCACCAGCGGCGGATTGCGTTCCCGCCCGCGCTTGCTGCATTTGAAGGCGTAGGCATCCGCTGGCACCGTGCCCGCATGAGGAATTTTGACGAGGTGTGGGTGCCCGATGTGGAAACTGCACCCGGATACGCGGGCGCGCTTTCGCACTTGCCGGCGCGTGGCCAGCAGGTTACGGGCGGTGTCCGTGATTCGCGCGGAGAGCGGGCCTCGTTCGGGGTGGGCGGTGCGCCTGCGGTCAGGTTCGTCGGGCCGCTCTCGCGATTTGACGCGCCTTGTTCCGGCGCCTCTCGGGTCGCGGGCAGTTTAAATGCGCACGAGTTGCCTGCGGGCGGTTTAAAAGCCGGCAGTTTAAATGCGGGCAAGTATCGGGTCATTGCCGTTATTTCGGGTGTCGAGCCTGCCCGTACGCAGTTCGAGAACCGCCTGCGCGATATTCTGCGAGATGTTCCGGGAGAACATTTGATGATTCTGGGCAAGCCGCAGGCCCCCCGCAGACACTGGACCGAAGGGAATATCGAGTTCGTGACGCACCTGCCTACGGGTGAATTTGCCCGCGCGGTAAGGGATGCCGACTGGGTGATTAGCCGTGGTGGCTATAGCACCGTAATGGACATGGCCTACCTGGGCGCAAAGTGCATATTTGTCCCGACTCCGGGGCAGTACGAGCAGGTGGTACTCGCGCGCGACCTCGCCACTGCAGGCTATGCGGTCAATATTCCTGCGAATCGGCTTTCGGTAGAATCGCTTCTCGATGCCTTCAAGGGGAATGTCGCGCTCCCTCGGCCACAGCAGGCGGGCGTGCTCGAAAATGCGGTAAAGGACTTGTTTTCGCGCGTGGGCGATAAAATCTCGCGCAGGCGATAAACGTTGATGCCCCTTCGGGCAGAGGAATGGATATGAATAGGTTTGTACTTGCTTTCCCGATTCCTGTCGCAGAGACGGAACCCTTCAAGATAACGGACGTCGTCTCGGTGGGGGCCGATGCGAAAAACTTGCTCGTGCCCGGTTGCAATGTGCGTTTTGATGTTGTACGTAATGCCCCTGCGGCTGGTCTCTCCGATATTTTCAAGGAACACAACGAGATTTCTGCGGAAGAGGCGAGTGCAATCGATTCGCACAAGTCGCTGCTGTTTTTGTTGGGCTCGCTCAAGAGTGCCGATGAACTGCGCATGGTGAATGCCGCCATCCTCAAGGTGCTTGCCGCGGGTGCGACCGGCGTGTATATGCAGCAGTCGGGTACGGCGTGGGCTGCGGACGCTTTCCGTGAGGAACTCGGTGATGCGGAATTCCCGATGGACACGTGGATCAACTTTATGGAAAGTGCGGACGTGCTCTATACGCTCGGGCTGGAGGTGTTTGGCCTGCCGGATTTGTGTATTTCGCGCACGAACGGGGCTCAGGAAGATTTGGAGAATATCCTTTCTGTTGTCGCAGACTCGATTTTTGTGGATGGGGTCTCATCCAAGTCGGGAACGGAAGTCGATGCGGGCGATGCCGGCGTGTTTACGCTCCGTGCAGAAACAAAGAGCCCCTTCGCGAAGGATGCTCCCGAGTTCAACCGCCAGGGAATCATGCGTTTAGTGAGAAAGTAACCTATGAATAAAGTGCACGATTTTGCCACGCAGGTGGAAAACCTTCAGATGGACAGCGAGTTCTTCCATTTTGGAATCGTAGTCCTTTCGATTGCGATTATTTTCCTCGCGATTTATGCCCTCGTAATGCCGATAATGAAACGCTGGTCGAAAAAGAGTCTGAGCGCGTTGAACAAGATTCTTGTGGAACGCCATCTGGCTTCGCGCCTTTTGCAGGTTATCCCGGCGACGGCGTTCTCTGCCGCGGTCCAGAATGTTCTTGACCCGAGTACGTGGCTTTTCGAGGTGTCTTCGAGGATTGCGAACATCTGGTATACGCTGCTTTCGTTTGCGATTGCGTGCTCGATTCTTGACGTGATTGAGCATTTTAACGGCATAAACGAACGCACGATGAAGCGCCCTCTGCACGGTATATTCCAGGCGATAAAGGTCTCGCTGTTCTGCCTTGCCGCGATATTCATCGTGAGCCAGTTGACGGACAAGAGCCCGGTTATCATCTTCTCCGCTCTCGGTGCTATGGCGACCGTGCTGATGCTCATTTTCAAGGATTCTATTCTGGGTGTAGTTTCGGGAGTACAGATAAACTTGTCCGACCTGCTGCGAAAGGGCGACTGGATTGAAATTGAACGCCACAATGCCGACGGTACGGTCATGGACATTACGCTTACCTCGGTGAAGGTGCGCAACTGGGACAACACCATCTCGGTTATCCCTGCATACGACCTCATTACGAATTCGTTCCGCAACTGGCGCGGGATGCAGGATTCCGGCGTGCGACGCATCAAACGTGCCATGTATATTGACCAGAAGACGGTCCGATTCCTCACTCCGGACGAAATTGCTAGTTTATCTAAAATAAAGATTCTTGCTCCGTACCTGGAGGCTAAGATTCACGAGATTGTGGGCGAGGAGTCCAAGGCGGGCCTGTTGGGAATCGCACAGGGTTCTGGCAGCCCTGATATGCTCAATGCCCGGCACCTCACGAATATCGGCACGTTCCGCGCCTACTGCACGGCATACCTGCGTTCACGCAAGACAGTCGCGCAAGACATGACGCTCATGACGCGCCTGCTGGAGCCGACCCCGCTGGGCCTCCCGCTGGAAGTTTATGCTTTCGCGAATACGACCGTGTGGGAAGATTTCGAGGGAATCCAGGCGGATATCCTGGACCACCTGATTGCGGCCATGCCGGAATTCGGGCTGGAACTCTACCAGCGCCAATAGTTTTAGGGCTGCTTCGTCATCCTCGCGGCCTGTGCTGAGTTTTGTCGAAGCAAGGCGAGGATCTGTACTGATTTATTTCTCTACGACCTGGCCCAGAATCTGCTGGACCTTCCGCTGCATCCGGAAGGCATCGGTGTTTGCGATGCTGTAGAACATGTGGTCTACGAGCGCCTGCGTGTTGAAGTCGTAGGAGGGAAGGCGCAACATGTAGCTTTCTGCGGAATTGTCGAAGGAGTACAGCGGGCCGAGTTTTTCGATTCGGCCCTCTTCCTGCATTTCGAGGAGCGCGCTTGCCACGTCGTCGTTCACGCAGACGATTGCGACCTGCTCGTAGTCGCGGTTCTTCATGAGCGAAACCATCTTCTGCTTCAAAAGTTCGCGGGCGTAAACCTCGACCGAGAACTTTTCCACCTTGCTGCGCGCAATCTGCTTGTAGTCCCACGGGCTTGCAAACTCGCTGTCGGTGTAGTCGATTACGGAAAGCCCTGCGTCGCGTAGCCCCTGCAGGCGGTCTATGGACCACGAACTGTTGTGGTAGGGCGAAAAGTAGGCCACCTGGTTTATCCCGTGGGCGATAAGGAACTTGCCCATTTCTTTCCCCGGGGCTGTCCCGAAGGTGGAATTGAAGAATGTCCAGTTTTCTTTCTGCAGGTACCTGAGCGGGATATCTTGCAGGGGCTGCTCCCACCAGACGGCGATAGGGTAGCGGATGCCCGCGAATTGTTGCATCAGCTTTAGCGGCTGCATTATAAGGAGCGTCGAGAGGATTGCTCCCACGGCGTTCGGGTAGTCCGCGAGTTTGCGGGTCTTGCCGCTACGGTCGATGAGCTTGCCGCTGTTCTCGTTCATGCCAAGCAATATGAGCTTGTAGTTGTCTGCACCCGCCTTCTTGTAGACCATGCGCAAGAAATCCATTTCGCGTTCGCTTTCGGCGGTAAAGCCGCCCCAGCTGTTGCATCGCGTTACGAATATGATTTCGCTGAGCGATGCGGGCTGCTCGTTCTTGCTATTGCGAATAAAGCTGTAGTGCCTTCCGGAACGGGCCAGCGCGCCCTTTTGCACCATCGCGTTCAGGAAGTTCCGGAGAATCGCCTGCGAAACGTTGTAGCGCTGTGCGAGTTCCTTCATGAGCGGGAGCGGTTCGTCGATGCGGAATGTGCCGCGGTCCCAGTCCTCGCGGAAGAGGCGCTCCACCTTGTCGTAGGCGCTTTCCCTGGCCTGCGGTGCGGGGTGCCGTTCGTAGATTTTAGCGACTCCGCCCGATGTCCAGAAGCATCCCTTGCCCTGGATGCGGCATATTTGCGATGCTTTCTCTAGCATCTTGAGCGCCGACTGCACTGTGCTCGAGGAGACGCCGTAAGCCTTCATGATTTCGCGTACGCTCGGGAGCCGATCGCCGTCGTTGTGGGGGATATCCTGGATTATCTTTGCCAGTTCTTCGCGCATGCCCATAAAATAACAAAAGTCCGCGCGGCGCGAAGCTGCACGGACCTTTGTTGTTTGGAGTGATTAGGAGAATTTCTAGTACTTGAAGTTCACGCGGTAGCGGTTGATTTCCTTCACGTGGGCGCCCTTCGCGTTCACGATGCCGCGGACTTCCTTCGGCTGCATCTGCGGGGTGCGAACCTGCTGGATGGCCGTAATGGGCTCGCTGGAGGAGGACATCGGCGGGATAAACGGCTCGCTGCTGCTGGAGGATTCCGGCGGCGGGGTAACGCTGCTCGAAGAAACAGGGGCGGGCTCGTTGTCTTGCGGAACCTGTCCGTTGAAGGACTCCTGGCCCTTGCGGGTGAGGGCGAGAATCAGCATGCCGTCCTTGGAGTAGATGTTGTTCGGGGTCAGGTCGACACGGTTGCCGTCGAAGGTCCAGTTGCCCTTGCTCCAGCGGCCGGAATCGAACGAGTCGAAATTGTCGGTCCAGTCGAGCGTGAAGTCGCTGCCGTTTTCGCCCCGGCCCGGAGTGTACTTGTAGACCTTGACCCAGTTGATGAACTGGAAGAGCGGGAGCTTGGACTCGTCGAACTGACCGACCCAATCGGCGCTTTCGGAAGACCAGATGTTGAAGCGGAGGCCCTGGGTTCCAATCAGGTTTTCGACCTGGTTCTTGTTGTCGCCCTTTTTGGTCCTGCGGACTTCTTTCCCGTCGAGGGTCCAGCTGACGTAATCGGGGGTCCATTCGAGGCCGTAGGTGTGGAAACCCTGGTCGGCAGCCGGGCTTACCGAGTGATGCTTTTCGCTGGTAACCTGTGCGCCGGCCTTGCCGGTAATGATGTTGGACTGGAAACTGTTGGGGTTCTTGCCGAGCACTTCGATATCGACTTCGACCCAACGCTGGGCGCTGGCCTGTTCGGAGCCGTTCTGGTAGAGGAACATGGAACTCACGGTTCCCGATGCGGCGGCCATTTTCATGCGGGCTTCGAATTTCCCGTAGGTGTATTCTTCATTGGTGTAGAGTTCTGCGCCGCTGAAATCCTTTGCGCTGAGGGTAGATGCCATGGCTAGTACCGCCAATGTTCCAGTGGTGAGTGTTTTTAGAATGCTCATAATCATCTCCTGCCCATACACAAGAAGTAAAATAGATTCGATTTGTGGGGTGCGCAATGGTGTGAAGGTTGTAAATGAATGAGGTGTATCAAGTGTGCTGAGTTCGGGGCTGGTTCGGGCTGAATTTTGGGGTGCGAGGAACGCGAAAATGGCGAAATTGGGTACCAAATGGAGTGTTTTTTGGGGTGTTTAGTCCCCATTTTGTTAGTTTGTTTGCTAAAAATATTAGTTTGTAATAAAAGAACGGAGCGTAAAACGCATGTTTTTGGCCTGGAAATAGCCAGATACCATCCTTTCGCTGGCTTTTTCGGAAAAATAGTGTTACTTTGTTCTAAAAATTGGGTACTAAAAGTGCGAAAAAAGGGGTGTTTGGTACCCATTTTCGGCAAAATTGCCTCTATGTGGCGTGCGCAGGCATAAAAATACCCTCATTTTCTAAAAATTACCCTCAATTTTCTATCTTTCGGCACATGGATTCCCACATGGAAATAGACGATTGGCGCAAGCGCATCGATGAACTTACCGATACGATTATCTCGCTTTTGAACAGGCGGGCGGAATTCGCGATGGAGATTGGCAAGCTCAAGAAAGAGAAGGGCCTGCCGGTATTCGACGCTGCCCGCGAAGAGGCGGTGCTAGCCGCTGTCGCCGAGAAGGCGGTAAAGGCGGGTGGACCGCTCCCGCCGGAATCTATCGTGAATATTTTCCGCACGATTATGGAAGAGACCCGCAAGGTGGAGGAATGATGAAGCGGATTGCCTTGGTGGGTTTTGGACTTCTGGCAGGTTCTATTGCTTCTGCGCTCAAGCAGGCGAAGCGCCCGACGGTCATACGCGCGGTAAGTTCGCCCGCGACGCTCAAGCGTGCCCGCGAGTTGGAACTTGCGGACGAGTTTTTTGAATACGCGCAGGTGGAAGAATGGTCCCGCGACTGCGACCTCATTTTGCTGTGTGGCCCGATTCTGCATATTTTGAAGACGATTGACGCGCTTTCGCATGTTTCTTGGGTCAATGAGAAATTAAACGGCGCCGCGTGCCTCGTGAGCGATATCGGGAGCACGAAGGTCGAAATCTGCAGGGCGGGTTTCAAACTGCCGGCCCCGTTCAAGTTTGTGGGCAGCCATCCGATGGCGGGTTCCGAGAAGCGCACCTGCGAATACAACGACCCCGCTATTTTCGAGAACGCCTACTGGTTCGTGTGCCCGCCCGAGGGAACTGCCGAAAGCGTTTACGCGCCGCTCCTGGAACTTGTGAAGTTCCTCGGCGCCTCCGCAGTAGTTTTCCCGTCGGAGCACCACGACCGCACCATGGCGTGGGTTTCGCACATGCCCCAGATGCTCAGTTCTACTCTGGCGGCAAGCATCCCTGACCGCCTGCTCGAACACAACTACCAGCACTATGCGGGTCGCGCATTCCGCGACATGACGCGCATTGCGGCAAGCGGGTGGGCGATGTGGCACGATATTGCAGTCACTAACCGCGACGAGACGGTGCGTGCCTTGACCGAGGTGCGTGATGGCGTGAACGCGACAATCGAGGCGATGCAGAAACTCGACGTGGTAAAGGACGGCAGGCCTGCGGGTGGTTCGTTCGATGCGACCCGCGGTTCGGTAGCCGGTGGGAAATGCGCCGACCGTTCCGATTCGCTGGAAGAAATTTTCAAGGCGGGCAACGAGGGCCGTGCGAGCCTGTTCGCTCCTGGCCGGAACGCCGCTGCCGCATTCTTCGAGATTACGGTGCCGCTCAAGGACAAACCGGGCGCGCTTTTGAGCGTGTTGCATCCGCTCGCCGAAGAGGGACTCAACATCCGCGACATTGAACTCATGAAGGTCCGCGAGAACGTAGCGGGCACATTGCTGATTGCCTTCAAGACCGAGGACGAGGCCGCCCGCGCGGTCAAGCTGCTCCGTTACCTGGGTTACGAAGTTAAGGAACGATAATGGAATTTGCGTTGAATCCCGACAGGGAACGGATGGACCTTACGCTTTTGATGGGCCTGTTGGTAAACGGGCGCACCGTGCTCGACGATTTTGCCTGGGCTAGCGGTTCAGAACGTTTTGCGCAGGCCCTCGCCGAATTCGGGCTCCGCTATGAACTGCACGGGCACCAGCTGGTGCTTGACGGCAGGGGCTTCCAGTATGCGCTCCCGTCGATGCTCCCGTATGATTTTCCGGAGCAGGAGAACGTCCTTTTGTGGACGCTCGCAAGCAAGGATTCCGAGCAGGTCTATACGCTTGCAGCCGAACCCGACAGGGACGGCATCGAGAAGATTGTCGCCGTGAAGGCGATGCTCCTCAAGTATTTCAAGGTCAATGTCGAAACTGATGCTCCCGCGAAGTTCGTGTTCCGCTTTGCGCCCGAAGAACCCGCGCTCAAGAAGGATTCGCTCGGTAACGTGCCGTTTATTATGCGCAACAGGGTGCTGCTCCGCACGCTGGTGCGTGGCGAGTACGTGAGCTTCGAGGAACGCTCGCTCGTTCATGACCAGTGGACGAAAATGCTCATGTACTTTGGCGTGCCTCTCCGTTACGAGGGGCGCGGCATGGAGCAACTGAGCGAGTTCGAACGCCGCCTGATGATGGCGCAGGGCAAGAAGATTGAACGCACCCAGATGACGGAACTTGCGGAAACCCGCGTGATTACCGGGCGCGATTACTACGTGCCGGGCGATACGACCGAGGCGACGGCATTTGCCTTGCTGACGACCATCGGCAAGGTGCCCAAGGGCAATGTGGTAAAGCTTTTGAACGTGGACCTGAACAGCACCCGTGCGGGGGCGCTCACTTGCCTCAAGCGCATGGGCGCGAACATCGAGACCGTAACCCGCAGGGAAAAGTTCGGCGACGTGTACGGCGATGTGGAAATTTACCCGATGGAAGCGGGCAAACGGCTACAGGGCAGGCGCTTTGGCGAAGACGCCATCGCGACGTCGCTTTCAGATTATGCGTTCCTCGCGGTGGCGGCGTGCTTTGCCGAGGGCGAAACCATCCTCCGTATTCCGAAGGAAATTCGCTCCGAGATGCGCGTGTCAAACGACTTCTTGGCAGAAAACCTGCGGAAGACCGGCGTGGAAGTCGGCGTGTACGATGACGGGCTCGTTATTCGCGGGATGGAAACCATCGTGAACGGGAGCGACTTTGACGGCGGAAATTCACCCGAGGCGGGGCTTGCGCTTGGTGTGCTTTCTATTGCCCTCGAGAACGATGAACCCGTCAAGAATGTTGACGCCGTGGAGGCTATGTTCCCGGGAGTTGTCGAAAAGCTGAAGCAGGTGCTTGTCTCCGAGGCTCCCGCGAACGAGGGCAAGGAATAGGGGGAGGATCATGAAGAAGTTTTCGAAAATCGGAATCGTCGGTTTCAAGGACAAGAGTGCTGATCTCGCGAACGCTCTCGACCAGATTGCGGATTGGGCCGCGACGCACCCGAAGGTGGAATTCTTTGCGCTTGATTCCCTGAAGGGGCTTGCCAAGAAGCCGATTCACGTGATCAAGGAATCCGGGCTTTCGCGCATGGACCTGCTTCTTGCTATTGGCGGGGACGGTACGGTGCTTTCTGCCGCGCATATCGCGCTCGGGCATAACATTCCCATACTCGGAGTGAATGCGGGCCGCGTGGGGTTCCTTGCCGAAAGTCGCGTGGAAGGCCTTGCAAAGACGCTCGATGACTTGCTTGCGGGTGACTTTTCTACCCGCGAACGCATGATGATTGACGCAGTCGTTTATCGCGGTCGCAAGGTGGTCGCAAAACAAACGGTCTTGAACGAGGTCCATGTCCGCGCGCACATGCCTGACCGCATGGTGAACGTGAACGTGGCCTACAACGGCACGTGCCTTACCGAATACTGGGCTGATTCCCTGCTGGTTTCTACACCGACGGGTTCTACCGCCTATAACCTCGCGGCGGGTGGCCCTATCATCCACCCGAGCACTCCTGCCGTCGTGCTCACGCCCGTCGCTCCTAGCAGTCTCTCCGTGCGCCCGCTCGTGCTTTCGCTTACCGACAAGAAGCTTGAAATTGTCTCTGCGGTGGAGCGCCCGCTTGACCTCGTGTTCGACGGCCGCACCGCCTACGAGATGAAGGTGGGCGAGAAGGTCGTGCTGAGCGAGTGCAAGGCCGTGACGACGTTTATCCGCATGCGCCATACCGGATTCGTGGGCGCACTCCGCGAGAAGTTAGGCTGGACTGGTAAACCGCGTCTCGCATAATCCTGAATATTCATAGAGAATGTTTGCTCTGAGGTGCACTCCGCACGCTCTAATGCGACCGCTCGTTCGTCATCTCAGATGAAGAACCTCCGTTTTCTCACTCGCTTTCGCCATCACGACTCGTTGATACGAGTCGCTTTTGGCTCACACTCACACTTCGTTCCAGTGTTCTCTTTGCGAAGTGTTCCACTATGCTAAAAAAATACTATATTCAGTTATATGAAAATCCTGCGCTCTTTGTTATATGTCTTGTTGATGGCTTTCGTGTGCCATGCCGGTGAGGTTGCCGACAAGCAGATGGATAAGGTCGAAAAATTCCTTAAGAAGTCCAAGTACAAGGAAGCCGCAACGGCTCTGTTGGAC
Organism: Fibrobacter sp. UWCM; assembly: GCF_900129735.1. NCBI lineage: Bacteria > Pseudomonadati > Fibrobacterota > Fibrobacteria > Fibrobacterales > Fibrobacteraceae > Fibrobacter > Fibrobacter sp. UWCM. The sequence continues at coordinate 145,491 of NZ_FQWR01000004.1, forward strand.
TATGGCTTGAACATGGCTGACGAACAAAAGGTAGTGGGAGTTACGCAGTACGCCGGGTATTTCGAGAAATTTGTCAAGCAGCACGGCAAGGTGCTGAACCATACGAAACTGCGTACGCGCCGCCTGTCCAAGGCCTATGACGAGACTGTTTACCAGATCAACTGTGAAAAATCTGCGTGGCTGATTGTGATAAAGGAATACGTATCGCCAAACGGAAAAAGCGAGTTCAGTGAATTGCGCGTGTTGACCGAGGAAGACGTATTCAAGTATTATGATAAAAAATAAAGGAGAAACAATGAAAATCAAGGCTGTAATTTTTTCCCTGTTGCTCTGCTCTTTTGCATTTGCGGGCCCGCATTCCAGTGAATGCGTCAAGGCGATGGTCGATCACCTGAAAGCAGATAAGTACGACAAGGCCTTCGATGCCGTGCTCGACGATAGCCCCTTCCTCAAGGGCAACGTGAACGTTTCGAACCTCAAGATGCAATACGCTACGATATTCCAGAATATCGCGGCGCAGTACGGCAAACCCGTGGGTTTCGAGATTCTTGGCACGAAGACTGTCGGAACGCTTGAACGTACCGGGTTCCTTATCCAATGCGAAAAGAACGCCTGGGTTATCGAGGTCTTTGAATACAACAATCCCGTTTCGAAGAAGCAGTACATTGTCGATTTCAAGATTGTGGGCGAGGAAGATGCCTTCGCCCGCTACGGCCTGTAATAGCTGTTGTGAGGCCTGTGGCTGGCGCAATCATTGACTAGAAATTGAAAATTCCCGCGGGTTGCCTGCGGGGATGACAAAAGCCCGCGGTTTGAACCGCGGGCCTTTTCTCCTTCGTCACACCGCAGTCGCGAAGCGACAAGAGTGTCCATGGATGCCCTTGTCTCGCCACCGGCTCGACTTCGGCATGACGTTCCCGCGTCACACCGAAGCTTTAAGCCCTAGAACAGCGTCGGGTCTTCGGGCTCGGCGCCAGCGTCGTCGCTCGTGCCGTCGTCGAAAGTATCCGGCGGAGTGATGCGGCTCGTGCGCTTGACCTTCTTGGCAGTGAACTTGCTGCCGAGCGCCTTGTAGCTCTTGATGTCGGCGACTTCTGTGAGGTCGAGTTCTTCCTTCTGGACTTCGCGGCCCACCTGGTATTCCATGAGCTGGCGTGCGTCCTCGGTGGCGAAGAATTCAATCATCTGCGAATCCTTGTGGTCGCTGATGAGGCTGAATTCTGTCGTCATGGGGCAGCCTTCCAGGTTGAAGCGCTTCACCATGTAGTTGAAGTTCCCGCCCTCGAAGTAGAGCACGGTAAATACCTGCGCGGGGTCGAACTTGTGGACGTATTTCACGCCGGTACCCACGAGAATCGGGTCGGCCATGTCGTGCACGCGAGCCGTACCGTTCTCCTTCACGATAAGGATCTTGTCCTTCTCGCCGAATTCGCCGATGCGTTCGCCCTTCTTCTGCGTGCTGATGAGGCCGCTGGGGGCATCGAAGTAGAGCACGCGCGCCCCGAGGGTGCTTACGCCCTTGCGGATGCGCTTGACGCTCTTGACCGGGTACTTGGTGACGATGTTGCCCATCGCGCCACGGCCCTTCACCTCAATGGTGCTGAAGTCCACTTCGAAGTTGAGCTTGGTGCGCGGGCGCGGCTTGAGCGTCACTTCCACGACTTCGGCCTCGCCGTTCATGTTGCTGGAAAGGTAAAGCAGGCGGCTACCGGGCTTGTTCTTGCCCATAAAGTAGTCCTTGTCGCGGGTCACGCCGCCCACGTTGAAGCGCTTGATGTAGGCCGTGCCTTCCTTGCCGTCCTGGTGGATGACGTTGTAGATATGGCGTTCGTCGTCCTTGTTGAACTTCTCGACAAGCACGATGTTCTTGCCCACGAAGTCCTTGTCGGAGACCTTCACGACCTTGAAGCTGCCGTCGGCCTTGAACACGATGAGGTCGTCGTACTCGGAGACGTCGAAGAGGTATTCTTCCTTCTTCATGCCTGTGCCGAGGAAGCCTTCCTTGCGGTTCACGTAGAGCTTCTGGTTCGCGAGAGCCACATGCACGGCGCTCACCTGGCCGAATTCCGCAATTTCCGTCTTGCGGTCGCGACCTTCGCCGTACTTCTTGAGGATATTCTTGAAGTAGTTCACGGCGTAGTCGGTGAGGTGTTCCTTGTTGTAGTTCACTTCCTCGATTTTCTTGTCGAGTTCTTCGAGGAATTCGTCGGCCTTCTTGCGGTCGAAACGGCTGATACGGCGGACCGGGATTTCGGCAAGTTTGAGGATTTCCTCGCGGGTCACTTCGCGGCGGAGCTTGCGCACGTAGGGCTTCAAGCCTTCGTCAATCAATTGGACCATCTCGTCGTGGGTCTTTGCCTTCTTGATGACCTCGTAGACTTCCTTCTCGATGAAGATTTTCTCGAGGCTCGTCATGTGCCACTGGTCCTGCAGGTGCTTGAGCTCGTTGTCGAGTTCCCAGTCCAGGAGGTGCACGGTGTGGTCGGTGCTGAGTTTCAGAAGTTCGGTCGTGTTGCTGAAGCGCGGCTTCTTGTCGATAATCACGCAGCTGTTCGCGGCAAGTGTCGTCTGGCAGTCGGTAAACGCGTAGAGCGCATCCATCACGACTTGCGGGTCGGAACCGGCTTGCAGGTGAATCTGGATTTCCACGTTTTCGGTGGTGTGGTCCACAATCTGCTTGATCTTGATTTTGCCCTTGTCGTTGGCCGCCACAATGGAGTCGATAAGGCTATCCGTGGTAGTGCCGAAGGGAATTTCGCGGATGACGAGCGTCTTGTTGTCGAGCTTCTCAATTTTCGCACGGACCTTGAGACGTCCGCCGCGTTCGCCGTCGTTGTATTCGCTCACGTCGATGATGCCGCCCGTGTAGAAGTCCGGGTACAGCGTGAACTTGCGGCCGCGCAGGTAGTCGATGCTCGCCTGGCACAGCTCCTTGAAGTTGTGGGGGAGGATGGTGGTGGAAAGGCCCACCGCGATGCCGTCCACGCCCTGGGCCAAGAGGATCGGGAACTTCGCGGGGAGGGTCACCGGTTCCTTGGAACGCCCGTCGTAGTTCGGAATCCATTCCGTAGTCTCGGGGTTGAACATCACGTCGAGCGCAAATTCGCTGAGCTTGCCTTCAATGTAACGCGGGGCGGCTGCCTCGTCGCCCGTAAGCGGGTTACCCCAGTTACCCTGCGGCTCGATAAGCAGGTTCTTCTGGCCCATGTTCACGAGCGCCGTGTAGATGGAAGCGTCGCCGTGGGGGTGGTAGTGCATGGTGTCGCCCACGATACCCGCCACCTTGTGGAAACTGCCGTCGTGCATCTCGTACATGGTATGCAGAATGCGGCGCTGCACCGGCTTCAAGCCGTCCTCGAAGTAGGGCACGGCGCGGTCGAGAATCGTATAGCTCGCGTAGTCCAGGAACCAGCCGTTGTACAGCTTTTCCAGGTGGTTTACGTTCGAAAGTCCTAATGTTTTCTGTTCTTCGTCCATAATTAGTTGTTAGTCATTAGTCAATAGTTATTGGCAATATCTTTCGTCTATCGTCTTTCGTCTAAATTAAAGTTCCTCTACCGCTTCGGTGCGCAGGTTTTCGACGATGTAGTCCTGGCGGGCCTGGGTGTTCTTGCCCATGTAGTATTCCAGCAGCTTGCCGAGCGAAGCGTCGCTTGGCATGGTGACGGTCTCCAGGTGCATGTTTTCGCCGATAAGCAGCTTGAAGTCCTCGGAATCCATTTCGCCGAGACCTTTGAAGCGCGTGATTTCCAAATCCTTCTTGTTGATTTCCTTCGCGGCCTTGTCGCGTTCCTCTTCGTCGTAGCAGTAGAAGGTCTTCTTCTTGTCTTTGCGGTTGCGCACGCGGAAGAGCGGCGCCTGCAATATGTAGAGGTGTTTTTCCTGCACGAGTTCCGGGAAGTACTGCAAGAAGAACGTCATCACAAGGAGGCGGATGTGCATGCCATCCACGTCGGCATCGGTCGCGATAATCACCTTGTCGTAGCGCAGGTCCTCGAGCCCGTTTTCGATGTTGAGGGCGGCCTGGAGCAGGTTCCATTCCTCGTTCTCGTACACGATTTTCTTGGAGAGGCCGTAGCTGTTCTTCGGCTTGCCGCGCAGGCTAAACACCGCCTGGGTCTTGGGGTTGCGGGCCGTGGTGATGGTACCGGAGGCGGAATTACCCTCGGTAATGAATATCATGGTCTCGCTCTTGAGCGGGTTCTTGGCGTCGGTGAGGTGCACGCTGCAGTCACGGAGCTTCTTGTTGTTGAGGTTTGCCTTCTTGGCGCGCTCGTTGGCGAGCTTCTTGACACCGGCCAGTTCCTTGCGCAACTTTTCGTTCTGGTTGATGCGTTCCAGGAGCTTCTTGGCCGTATCCTCGTTCTTGTGGAGGTAATTGTCCAGTTCGCGGGCCACAAAATCCACAATCCAGGTACGGAGTGCAGGGCCGTTGGGGGCCGTGGTGGTAGAACCCAGCTTGGTCTTGGTCTGGGATTCGAAAACCGGTTCCTGGATGCGCACGGAAATGGCTCCCACAATGCAGTTGCGCACGTCGGAAGCGTCGTATTCCTTCTTGAAGTGGTCGCGCACGCCCTTCACCAGGCCCTCGCGGAATGCCGCCTGGTGGGTACCGCCCTGGGTGGTGTGCTGGCCGTTCACAAAGCTGAAGTAGTGTTCGCCTTCCTGGTTCGAGTGCGTGATGGCGAACTCGATATCCTTGCCTTTGCAGTGGATGACCGGGTAGCGGATGGTGTCGTCGGTACGGCTGTGGAGCAGGTCCAGAAGTCCGTTCGGGCTGTTGTAATCCTTCCCGTTCATCACCAGCGTGAGCCCGTTGTTCAGGTAGGCGTAGTTCCAGATTTTCTCTTCCATGTAGGCGGGGAGGAACCGGAAGTTCTTGAACAGGTCGTTATCGGGCTCGAAGTAGATTTCGGTGCCGTTTTTCTCGGTGGTGGAGGTAATCTTGAAGTCCTTCACCAAGATGCCCTTGCTGAATTCGGCGCGCTTGACCTTGCCGTCGCGGAAACTTTGTACGATAAACTTTGTAGAGAGCGCGTTCACCGCCTTGGTACCCACGCCGTTCATGCCCACGGACTTCTGGAAGGCTTCGGAATCGTACTTGCCGCCCGTATTCATCTTCGACACGCAGTCGATGACCTTCTCGAGCGGGATGCCGCGGCCGTAGTCGCGCACGCGGCAGCTGTGGTCTTCCATGTCGATTTCAATCTTCTTGCCCGCGCCCATGGCGAACTCGTCGATGGAGTTGTCGATAACTTCCTTCGCGAGAACGTAGATGCCGTCGTCGGGGCTCTGTCCGTCGCCCAGCTTGCCGATGTACATACCGGGGCGGAGCCTAATGTGTTCGTACCAATCTAGAGTCTTGATGCTGTCCTTGTCGTACTTTACAGCCATTATCTACCTGTCTGCTTACCTTTGCAAAACTAAAAAAGTGCCTTTTTTCGCCAATTTTAAGAAATTTCGCGAGAATTCTGGCGGTAATTGCCCGGACTCGCGGCTCCGGTCCGCCCTTTGCCCCCAATATAGCAAAATTTTTTGTCAAAGAGTGACAATTTGTGCAGTAATATGGGAGGCTCTGCTGGGCCAATCTGTACGCCCGACCTCGGCTAGCAAAAAATCCTCATTCCGTAAGCCCTTCCAAAACTGTTTTTCGGCTGCATGACCGATTTTTTTACGCTGAAATGGTCATTCGGCGGTCCGCAGCATGTTCGCTGCTATACGGCCTGGCCTAACAGAGCCAGAGGGTCATTTTCGCAGAGTTTTCGCAGTTTCGACCCAAAAGTACGGTCTGGCCCGACAGAGCCCCGTTATTACGTGTACAGTTGTTCGCCTCCGTACTTGAATGCCTTTGAGCGATACTCTTTGGGTTGGCAGGTCCCGCGAACATTGTCGGAATCGGACGAGGAGCAGGAACTGTTCGATGTTACCCAGAACGACGGCCTAGTACTTCCCAGTAAAAATCCGAATGAGTATTACTTTTTGGATTACCGCATGCAAAAGGGCTTTGATGCCGGACTCCCGATGCACGGGATGCTCGTTTGGCACATTACTTACGACAAGACGGCGTGGAGCAAGAACGAGTTGAACGTGTCGGACCTCCAGCGTGTGGACTTGATCGAGGCCGATGGCAAGGGAAACCAGCCATCGCGCTGGGGCTATAAGCAAGGAACGTACGAGGGGGATCCGTTCTCCGGTAACGAAAGAAAGACTTCTATCAATAACTTTGCCTTGTGGAGCGGAGAGAGCCTTGGCGTGAGTTTGTCTGAAATCACCGAGACCGACTCGTCGGTAAAGTTCAAGATCGCCTACAGCAGCGGCAGTCTTGTGTTCCTGAGTTCCTCGAGCGAAGCCATGAGCTCGTCCAGCGAAGTGCTTTACAGCTCCAATTCGGTCGTGGAGAGTTCCAGCTCGGTTGGACTCGAGTCCAGTTCCAGTGCCGAGGAACCTTCGACTTCTAGTAGCGAATCGTTTGATCTTGTACGCAAGAACATTTACGGGGAGCCGGAACTCAACGTGCTTTCGCGCGAGCGCTTCTACGACTTGAAGGGCCGCCGTGTTTCTGCGCCCAAGAATCACTAGGGTATGTAAATTGCGTGTAAAAAACACGTTTTTTACACGTTAATTCGTTGGGGGCTGCTCTCAATAAAGTGCGTTGATATATTTTCATCTTGAGGTAATGGAAATGAATCGACACATTATAGTTGGTTTTATTTGTTTGGTTTTTTGTGCGGGGGCGTTTGCCCGCCCCGCAAATCCCTTCTTGATTCTAAAACAGCAGCCGGATGGCAGCGTAGTCTCGGTCTTTGAACACGGGGACGAAAACTACCATTATGAGACGACTTCCGATGGTTACCTGGTTTTGAAGGACGAGGACGGTTTTAGGAAGTTTGCCGACGAGAATGCGGAACCTTCGGAATTTAAGGCGGAGAATGTGGATGCCCGTTCAGTAAAGGCGACGGCGTTCTTGAAATCCAAGAATCTTTACAAGATGCTCGCTAGGCATCGCGAAAAGCATCCAGATGCTTACCCCGACCAGCAAAAGCGCCTTATGGAAGGGTTCAGGTTGAACCACAAGGTGCCTGCGCAGGAGTCTTCGGTGCCCGTGATGTACCGCCCCGAACCGTTCACCTTTACCAAGGGGGAAGTACGATTCCCCGTTTTTTTGGTGACCTCGAACGACGGCACCGATGAGCGCACCTTCTCGGATGCCGAGGTCGCTGCTTACAACGACCAGTGCAACAAGGAAGGCTATTCCGAGGACTCCCATTACGGCAGCATTCGTGACTACTTCAAGGTATCGTCGAATAATATCTTTAGGCCGACGTTCGACATGGTCCCCGTGAAGGTTAATGTCAATATGGCATCGGCGGGCTCCGATGAGGGTTCTTTTGTGAAGGCGGTTGTCAAGGCGGGCGCTGCCGCCATAGGCGACGCCAACCTCAACAAATACGACGCCGATGGCGACAAGGTGATAGACGGTTTTGGCATTGTGATGGCCGGGCCCGAAAAAAATACGGGTATGTGGGGGCACATGTACTGGTACTCGGTCTATGACCGCTATACCAAGTACAACGGCTACAAGTTCGAACGGTATTTTTTGATTGCGCAGCTGGCGGACGACGGCGCGAACAATGGCATTGGCGTCATGACCCATGAATTTAGCCACGTGCTTGGGCTGCCCGATTTTTATTCGAACTACGAGGATGAATGGGTCCCTGGGCCATCGCCGTACGATGTAATGACCCAGGGTATGTACAACGGTTATAGTTACAGTACGGGGGGACTGGGGCGTCAGCCTCCCAAGTACAGTGCCTTTGAGAGGGAATCCATGGGTTGGATGAAAATCGAGGAGCTTAAGGAATCGGACGACGTTTATGTTTTGCCGAACATCGATGCGAACAAGGCGTACTCCATTACCAACCCCTCGAATCAGGATGAATTCTATGTGATCGAGTATCGCCCCGGCATTGGCTGGGACTCCAAAATCTCGGGCACCGACTTTGACAACAAAAGCGCCGAGACCGGCGTGTACATTTGGTATGTCAATTACACCAGTGATGCCTGGGACTACTTCCCCAACAAGGGCGATGCTCGGCGTTACACGCTTGCGGCGACGCTCGTTGGCAGCGGAAGCAATTCGGGTACAAAGCAGTTTAGCGCCTCGAATCCGCCGCGCAGGACCATGGCCACCTTCTCGAGCCGCTACAACGTGTACAACATGCTAAAGTCCGGCAAAGACCGGGTTTGCTTCTCCACAAAGCAGTCGGTGGGTGTGAACAGCTGCCCGGAACTGGCGAGCAGCAGTAGCGTTGCCCCAGTGAGCAGTAGTAGTGCAAGTGCCGTGAGCTCCAGCAGCTGGGCGGTGGCAAGTTCCAGCAGTACTAGTGTGTGGAGAAGTTCCAGTAGTGTGCAGCCGGTGAGCAGTAGTAGTGCAAGTGTCGTGAGCTCCAGCAGCTGGGCGGTGGCAAGTTCCAGCAGTACTAGTGCGTGGAGAAGTTCCAGTAGTGTGCAGCCGGTGAGCAGCGTGGCCGAACTTTCGAGCAGTTCCAGCATGGTCTGGTGGCCGATTTCCTCCAGCAGTTCCTCGATGGAGGGGGACTCCTCGACGACCGCGATTTTGGAAGTCTCGCTGAATGCGGCGTGTTCGCTGGACCTCGATGGGCGTGTGCTCAATGTGCGAACCCCGAGCGCTGGGGCAAAGACGCTTCGCGTGTTCGACTTGCAAGGCAACGAATTGACCCGCTACGGCTTTGACGGGGCGGAAGGACGGTTCGACCTTTCGGGCCTGGGCAGTGGCGCCCGCGTGGTGCGCGTGACCGTCGGCAGGGTGCTACTTAAAGTCCAGCGCATTGTTCTGAAGTAGTTTTTTTAGAAGTGCTAAAAGGCCTCCGTGTGGAGGCCTTTTGCTTTTTGGTTTTTAGGGAATTACTTTTTACCGCCCACTTGGAATAGGGCGAATTGCATTTGGAACACCTTGTCGGCGGCGAGCTTTAGGCAATGCTGGTGGAAGCCGCGCAGGGCGAGTTTGAGGTGCGGTCGCCGGTGGTGATGGCGCTCTCGGTGAGCACGTACTTGCCGCTGGCGTCCTTTTTGATCAGCTGGCATTCCTCAAGCAGTCGCACGGATTGCTTGGCCTCTTCGGTGCAGACTTCCTTTTGCGCATGCTCGACGACCAGGGGTTCTTCTACATGACGGTCTTTGACAACTGGGGTATGGGGAGCCGCTATCTTTGCGTGTTCAGCACCGGCGACGACAACTACTTCGACCTCGGCTAGCAAAAAATCCTCATTCCGTAAGCCCTTCCAAAACTGTTTTTCGGCTGCATGACCGATGTTTTTACGCTGAAATGGTCATTCGGCGGTCCGCAGCATGTTCGCAGCTATACGGCCTGGCCTAACAGAGCCAGAGGGTCATTTTCGCAGCGTTTTCGCAGTTTCGACCCAAAAGTACGGTCTGGCCCGACAGAGCCATATGGGAAGTTTGGGGAGAGAGGCGTATAAGCGAGGTTGTTTTTCTAAAAAAAGAATTAGCATAAGATACTTAATTTTTTTATTTTGTTAATATGTCGTGTAAAAAAATGACATATGCGCTTACTGTGGCGGGCTTCGACGGAAGCTCCGGTGCGGGCCTTGTTGCCGACATCAAGACGATGGCGCATTTCGGCGTGTACGGCCAGGCGGTGTGTACGGCGCTCACGCAGCAGAACGAGGAAGAGTTTGTCGCCCCGGGCTGGGTCATATGGGACCGCATCGAGGCACAACTCGGGACGCTCTTTAAGAAGCACAAGTTCAAGTACGTGAAGATTGGCCTTGTGGAAAAGGCGCGCACGCTCAAACGCGTCGTTGAGATTGTTCGTAATGAATCTCCGGACGCATTTATCGTGTGGGACCCGATTGCCTCGGCGAGTGCGGGTTTCCACTTCATGCGCGAAACTGACAAGTTTATTCCCGTAATGAAGTCGATTGACCTTGTGACCCCGAACCAGGACGAGTTTGCGTACTTGGGTTTGGGACTTGCGGAATCCCGCGGCGAAATCCACATGGGGCAGGACTTTGCGGTGCTCCTGAAGGGCGGGCACGCGCGTGGCAAGGAATCTGTAGATACGCTTTGGTATAAGGATGAACGGTGTAAGTTCAGAAGCCCGCGGCTCCCCGGCAAGGGAAAGCACGGAACGGGCTGCGTGCTCAGTTCTGCAATCCTTGCGAACGTGGCGCTCGGGCACGATCTGCCGGAAGCCTGCCAGATAGCAAAGAACTATATGGACGAGTTCCTCCAGAGCGGGGAAGGGCGTCTCGGGTTCTTGGTATAGGACTAGCAGTTACAAGAAAAGCCCCGCATTGCGGGGCTTAATTTTTTGCGCGAACGGTCTCTTAATCGTCGTCTTCGGCCGGCTTCTTGGACATCTGCTTGCGCTTGATCGGGTCGAGCTCGGTCTTGCGGAGGCGGAGAATTTCCGGCGTAACCTCGATGCATTCATCTTCGTTGATGAAGGTGACGCATTCTTCCAGGGTCATGCGGCGGTACGGGGTCAGCTGAATCATGTCGTCAGCGGACTTGGAACGCATGTTGGTGAGGTGCTTGCCCTTCGTGACGTTCACGATGATATCGACGTCGCGGTTGTGTTCGCCCACGATCATGCCCGGATAAACTTCCGCACCCGGTCCAATGATGAGGTAGCCGCGGTCTTCCAGGTTCGAAAGCGCGTAGCTTGCTGCTTCGCCCGGTTCCTTCGCGATAAGCACGCCGTTGATGCGTGTCGGGATTTCGCCCTTGTACGGCTGGTATTCCTTGAAGAAGGACTGCGTGACGGCGTAACCCTTCGAGAGCGAGAGGAGCTTCGGGCGGATACCGATAAGGCCACGGGATGGCACGATGAACTCGAGCGTCACGCGGTCGTTGTCGTCGGTGACCATGTTCACCATTTCGCCCTTGCGCTGCTGGATTTCCTGGATGCAGGCGCCACTGAATTCGTTCGGGACTTCGACCTTGAAGTCTTCGACCGGTTCGAGGAGCTTGCCGTTCTCGTCGTTGTGGAAAATCACCTGCGGAGAGCCAATGGTGAATTCGTAGAGCTCGCGGCGCATGTTTTCCACGAGAATCGTGAGGTGCAGAATGCCACGGCCCGATACCTTGAACGTGGAGGCGCCGTCGACCTTCTCGACGAGGAGGGCGGGGTCTGCCATGTGGGCGCGTTCCAGGCGTTCCTGGAGCTGGTTACCCGTCATGAATTTGCCACCGTACTTGCCGGCGAGGGGCGAGGTGTTCACGGTGAAAATCATGGAGATGGTCGGCGGGTCGATGTGGATGCGCGGCAGGTGCTTCGGGTTGTTCGCGGCGCTGATGGTATCGCCGATATCGAACGTGTCGAGGCCTGCGATAAGCACGATTTCGCCCGGGCCCGCTTCGTCAACCGGCTTCGGGGTAAGGCCTTCGTAGCGCAGAATCTTCTGCGGGCGGATCGTCTTCACGGTGCCGTCGGTAAAGGACTGCGCGTAGGTCTGGTTCGGCTTGAACACGCCCTGCTGCACGCGGCCCACGGCCAGGCGGCCAAGGAAGGTCGAGTATTCGAGCGATGCAATCTGCAGGAGCGGTTCTGCAGCCGGGTCGCCCTTCGGGGCCGGAATGCGCTCGATAATCTTGTCCATGAGGATGCTGAAGTCGCCGTCCGGGTCTTCCATCTCGGCCTTGCAGATGCCCTTGCGACCGCTGCCGAACACCTTGTCGAAGTCGAGCTGTTCTTCGTTGGCGTCGAGCTCGCAGAAGAGGTCGAACACCTTGTCGAGGGCGCCGTGCGGGTTGCAGCCGTCACGGTCAATCTTGTTCACCACCACGATGGGGATGAGCCCGAGTTCGAGAGCCTTCTGCGTCACGAAGCGGGTCTGGGCCATCGGGCCTTCAAATGCGTCCACCACCAGAAGAACGCCGTCCACCGTACCGAGAACGCGTTCCACCTGGCCACCGAAGTCGGCGTGCCCCGGGGTATCGACGATGTTCACGCGGTAGCCCTTGTACATGACGCTCGTGTTCTTGCTGAGAATGGTGATGCCGCGTTCACGTTCCAGGTTGTCGGAGTCCATCACGCGTTCGTTGACTTCTTCGCCTTCGTGGAAGGTTCCGCACTGCTTGAGGAGCTGGTCCACCAGGGTGGTCTTGCCGTGGTCAACGTGGGCGATGATGGCGACGTTTCTGATTTTTGATTGATCCATAAAATCTGCCTGTGTTTGTAATTTTTGCGCGCAAATTTAGAAATTATGGCCCGAAATGGCAACGTTTGGCATGCAGGTTTACTATATTTGGGCTACTATGGCAAAAGAACAAGACGAATTTGAAAATGATGACGAGATGAGCGAGGAAGCGAAGGAGTTCTTCCCCGAGGAAGAAGGCCTTGCCCCCGTTGTCCGCGACTACAGTGAACGCCGCATCTTGATTTGGGAAGAAGACGATGCCCGCCGCAACGCGTGCCTGGAAGTGCTTTCCGACGTGCTTGTCGGGGCTTTCTTCAAGGCGGTGAAGACCGAGGCCGAGGCCATGGAGCAAATCGAGAACGACGACTGGGATACGTTTGTTGTGGACTTCTATACCGAAGGGGTCTCTTCGAGCGACTTCATCAAGTGCGCGAACAACTACCCGGGTTCGATTCTCGTGGCCATCAACATGGCGCCGCTCACGCTCCCCGACGAGCGCGACCCGGCCAAGACCGAACTCCTGCGCCGCCTTTTCGATATGGAAAAGCCGACAGTCCAACTGCACGGCTAACCCTGAAAATTTCACGGAATTTAAAAGCGGGTCGGCGAACAGCCGACCCGCTTTAATGTTTACCGCACCGGAGGGACCGCCCATAGCGTCCCTCCCTAGTCTCATAGCCTTCCAGGAGTAGGAGAGCCCAAACTCCAGTTCTCGGGATTCTCGCGGTCATCCCACGCGCCGATGTTCAGCTGCGAACTGCGGGCAACCGTTGCCGACGAACTGTTCAGGGGCACTGCGGTGAGGTGCAGGCTGTCCACCTTCCCGTAATACACGGAATCGAGCACATCGCCGTCGCAGTGGAACACGATGGACGATGCCGTCGAGGAATTCGACTTGTTGAACGCGGGCATCTTCTCCACCAGCCGGAACTCCTCGGGCACCACCTCGCTGGAATCGCTCCCGATAGCAAGCGCCCTCCGGGGAGGCAGTTCCACCGGGCGAATCGCGGAGGATTCCTTGAGGGCGGATGTCTTCCCGATAAAACAGTCCCCGATGAGCAGTGTATCGTTGCTCCCGTTGTAGACCTCCACGAAGTCGAAGGCGATAGAATCGTTTTTTGAATTTACGAGGAATTCACTGATCACGAGGTCGCCCTCCTTCACCTTCCTGCGGGTGGCGGGGAGCGTGAGCGGAATCTGGAGTTCCACGTCGTCCGCTATCTGCAGGGCGATTTTCGTCTTGGCCCGGAGGGAATTTATCGAGAGTTCCGGTACCGGAGTGTTCTCGTCTATACGGAGCGTGTCCAGCATGCTGTAGATTTCCACGCCGGAAGAATCCCGCAGGGAGAGCGTAACCGCATAGTCGAGCCCGAGCGCCAGCATCTCGCTCTTGAAGGTGGCGTTCAGGCCCGAGGTTTCCATCGGGTAGGTGAACGTGGCCTGCGATGAGGCGAGCGTGAGTGTGCCCGAGGCGATACCCGCCGGATTGCCGAACCCGAGGGGGATTTCCACGTACACGAAGCCGACGAGGGCGTGCATCGGGATAGATACATCCACGGTGCTGCCGGCCTCGAGCTTCATCTCGATTTCTCCCTTCTGCATCAGCGCCCCGTTCGCGTAGAGCATCGCCCTGAACTTCCAGTGGTCATGCGGGAAAAGGTCCAGGTCGAAGCGCGCATCCTTCGCGCCTGCCGTGAGGTGGAGCGAATCCGCGCCAACGCATTCCACGACGATGCTGTCCATAAGCGGCACTTCGACGTGGGTGACGCGGAGCGCCACGCTTGCGGTTTTCCCTTCGAGCGAACCTGTCGGTGCACCTTCGGACGATTCGGAACCGCAGTTCCAGAACGGGACTGCGCACAGGGCCATGGCGAGCGTGCACACGGCCTTCTTGATCATTTTGGTAGGACTCATAAAACCTCCTGTGTTGGGTGGTCCTACCCTTAAAACGGTTTAAAACGGAAAATGAGCCAAATCGTCGAAAAAATTTTTTGGAGCAATAAAAAACGCCCCCTTACGGGCGTCTAATCAGCAGTTGATCGATATGATTAATCGCCGGCGCAGTTTAAAACCGACAAACTCAGTTTAAAACCAACAGATTCAGTTTAAAACCGGCGAATTAATACTGGCTTACAGTTTCAGTTTCGCCTTCCCGCCGGCAACGCGCTGGTTCTGCAGCTTTTCTGCGCAGGCCTTGTCTTGCCTGAGTATCTTCACGAGGGCACTCGGGCTTATGCCGAACGCCTGTGCCGCAGCCTTCGTGTCTCCGTTCTTGGTCGCCATGATGTCGAACACGTGTGCCACGAACAGCGGGAACAGTGCGTTGCTTGTCTGTATGTGCCCGTTGCTCCCGGGGAAGGGGATTTCTGCCGCGGGTGGCGTTTCACGCACGTTCAGGGCAAGAGCCATCTGCATGCGGTGCAGCGCGTGGGTCTTATTTTCCTTCGCGCTCCTCGCTTCGCAGGATTTGATTTCTAAATTGTACTGCGGAAGGTTCAGCTGGACTCCGGTATTGGTCTTGTTGCGGTGTTGCCCGCCCGGGCCAGACCCCTGGAAACCCTTCTGGGTGCAGGCGGCGAGCAGCTGGTCCAATGTCATTCTGAGGTAGGTATCGCGATGCATGACCTGAAAAATAAAATAGTTGTGGCGCTTGTGGCTCTGCTTGCGCTTGGTTTTGTCGCCTGTGCGGGCACGTCCGAAAATTCCGGAGCCAAGGATGCGGCCTCGGGCTCGAACGAGGTTTCTGCCCAGGTGAAGGATGCCCTGTACGAGGGCCAGCAGCAGGACAAGCAGGCCCTGCTCGAAATCATGTTCAACAACTTTATCGCCGCCGTGCGTGATGGCGCCCCCGCAGATACCCTTTACGCCTTCTTGACCGATACTTCGGAATACTGGCTCGATACGCTCGAGAACCACGCCCGTACCTACAAGCCCGAAGATATCGATACCTGCCAGTTCTACGAGGCCTATTCCATTATCCTCTACCGCCTTTACGAGCGCGAGCACCTGTGGGCCACAGACGAAGACCGCATGCTGTTCATGATGCTCAGCAAGAGCGGTATGTTCGACAGGCTTACCAACCTGCCGCTTGGCCCCATGAAGGTGAAAAACGACCGCGGGAGCATCGGGCTTGCCAAGAGCCCCGAAGTGCCCATCATGATTTTCGAATGGGACGACAAGGAATGGAAACTCAACTTGCCCGAAACGATTCCGCTCATTACGAAGGGCATTGAATCCATCGCAGTCAAGAAGAACTGGACGGCAAGGAAACTCGCGCTCTATTGGATAGAGAAGGAATACCGCATGACGTATTCCCGCCTCGACGAGAGCCTACTTGAGCCTATCGGATTCTAGATGCGTGTCGTTTTTCTCTTATTGCTAGCCGCCATTTGCGTACACGCCGCTCCGGCAAAACTGGTGGGCGCGGTCGATTCGAAGGCTGAATTCAGCGGGAACCGCCTCTTTGCGGTTCTCGATTCCGTGGGTGGCCCCGGAACCTGGATGGAATGGGATGTGAACGGTATTCGCGACCCCTCCGTGATGGGCGTGCTGGACCCTCTGCTCAAGTCAAGCAACAAGCCGAAGATGGTGTGGGTGCTTTCGGAACGTAAGTTGCCGCTCCTGTGCGCGCTGCTCCCGAAGGGGGCGGGCGAGGTGCTGGTGTTCTACGAGCTTAAAGCCCTCGATGCCAAGCCCGTGCCGCTCGAGATGAACCGCGTGCTGAACCCCGAAGTGGTGTTCCGCGACTACCGGCAGGTGAGCGCATCCGAGTTCGTGCATCTGGACAGGCCGAGCCTGAAGGTCTCGGCGAATGACAAGTACATCCGCTTCAGCTATTCCAAGCCAGATGCGACCCCGCTCCGCTTTGACAGCGATTTTGAGAAGAAGACGACCGTCGAGAAGAAAAACGAGATAAACAACTACCGTGCGTTTTTCGAGTACGAGTACGCCCTGATGCTCCGTGCCTTCGTGCAGTCCACCCGCGCGCTTTTTAACTGGCAGGCGTGGCACTGGTACATGCCCGCGTTCAACGCGAAGGCCATGATTTCGGATGCCGAACTTACGGCGATTTTCAAGAAGGGCGTGCCCCCGCAGTCCTATACCATATTCCGGACGAAGGCGGTGGGCGGCCAGTGGGTAGAATTCAAGACCAACGGCAACGGATTTTACGAAATGGTCATCACGAACCCGTAATCTTTCATGTGCCTATTTTGTATTTTTAGAAAGTGAAGTTTAAGTCGTCCATAATAGCGGTTTTGCTCCTGGCTGTAGCCTCTTTCGCCATGAACGTGGTGGAGGATTCCCGCTCGCGTTTTGTTGCCGACGACGAGGTGCTCGATGCCTCGGTTTACGGGTGTATCGACGAACTGGGCGAGGCAGTTCCGGGAAGCCGTTTTGTCCCGGAAAATGCGACGCTTGGCGATTCAAGTGATGTGCCTTACCGCACGTACCGCGTGGCTATCCCCGCGGGTGCAAGGCCCCGGGTGTCCGTTTCCGTCAAGAAGACCATCCCGTTGGGGGCATCTTACTGCGAGGGAGCAACCCTCAAGTTTTCGCCGGTAAGGGCATCTGCCCCGTTCTTGAAGGACGGCCTCTGGATGGTGGACGTGCGCGTGCCCCTGTACGAGCGCTTCGGCAATTCGGTAAGGCTGCGCAAGGATTTCCGCCTGGAGGTGGATTTCTCCATGGTTGGTTCGGGCGTAAATCCCGGAAAGCGCGCCCTCTCGCGGGTCGTAAACACGAATGGTGCCGCTCGCTTTGGCGTTCCGCAAAATGCACTGCGCAAGTCGCTCCGGCGTACTGCATCGGTCGGTCCTTCCGACGTGCATTTCCTTGCGCGCTTCCTTGTGGGCGACAAGGATGTGGCAACCCACAGCGAAGACGGCCTCTATGCGGTGGATTACAGGACAATCCACAACGCCCTCCCGTACACGATGCAGGATAGCCTGAACGGCATTCCTGTCGAAAAGCTCAGGCTGTATGGTGCATCTGCCGATACCCTGCCTGCAGTGGTTCCCGGTTCTCGCGATGTCGCTCCCGCGCATCTCTTTGAAATTCCCATAGAAATCCGTGACCACTCCAAGCGCGGTTCGGGGCCTGCCAACGGAACGTTCGATGATGGCGATACAATCGTGTTTGTCGGTTATGGCACGTCGATATGGAAACTTGAAGATAGCGTCTACTACCATTCCGTTTCGCCGTATTCGTTCTACCAGTATTTCCAGCTGGGGTGGAATGGCTCGGGCGATGCGCTGCGCCTCTCGAAGACTCTCCCCGCGTACAAGGGCTCTGCGAAGGACGTTCCGTTAATGCGCTACGTGCGTGCTGAAAAGGATGTGCGGCTTCGCGACACGTATTACGGAAAGGGAATCGAGTGGGAAGAATCTACGGGTAAGGAATGGTTCTGGCACTGGAACTGCCGCCTCGATACTGCAGTCAAGTCCGATATCGGGATGGCGCATCTTTCTAGCCTTCCGGGCCGCATCGAAGGCGGCAAGACTCTTTTGCAGGTATCGTATTTCCCGCATCGCTCCATCTGGGATTCGTTCGTGGAGCGCGAAAAGGACCAGATTCCGAACGTGATGCTTTCGACATCGAGCATGCTGGAACGCATGAACGAAATCCGCTACAATTTCTCCGTCAACGGGAAAACCTATTCCGATGCGGATATGAAGCTTGTCGCCTACGGGACCATGCAGGTGGCGGGTGTCCCGCTAGAGGATTCTGGCAACAGGTTCCAGCTGACGATGCTCCCGAACTCGAGGCAGTACGACCGCTTTGACGGCTATACGATTGCTTACCAGTGGAACCCGGTGGTCGACAGTGCGGAATGGTACCTGCCGGGCCGCGTATCTGGCCTGATTCGCCTCCCGGTTCCAAGTGGAGTGAGCCTGCTCAAGTTCCGCAACATGCAACCTGTGGGCGTGCTTGCGAGCGAGGGCGGCTATGCGGTCGATAGCGTGAGTGCGTCCGAAGACGTGAGGTACCTTGCCTACAGGAACGGCACGTACAGGACCGCTGTTCGCGTGGAGGGCCAGACCGAAGAATCGAATGACCTTCTTTTCGATGTCGCGAAAATCAACTCGAAGACGGAATACCTCATAATTTCTGCACCTGAGTTTATCGAAGGCGCTGTTGCCTTGGGCCGATTCCGTTCGGAAGGGAAGGCTATAGCCTCGTATGCGACGACTGTAGTGAATGCCGAGGATATTTACCGCCACTATACGGGCGGTTCCGCATCGCCGGTTGCCCTAAGGAACTACATCTCCTACGCGCATTCCGTGTGCCCCGATCTCCGGTACGTGCTGCTTGTCGGTACGGGCCATTTCGACTATCGCGGAATCAAGGAAAAGCTGGGCAAGAACTACATGCCGCCTTTCGAGATGGAAGATAACGTCACAGAGGATTTCTTTGCTGTGCTCGATTCGGGCGAGATGGTGCGTACCGGTTTCTACGACCTGGACTTGGCTGTCGGGCGACTCCCGATAAGCACTCCCGTTGAATTTTCCGCCTATCTCGAGAAGGCGAAGGACTACGATATGGTGGGCCGGTTCGACCATTCCGAATGGCGCAATACATTGCTGCTGACGGCGGACGACGCGAAGAACGGTACGGGGGTCGACAGAACCGGGCACACCACGTTGCAGGAAGGGCTTTCCCGTTCCATCGATTCGCTCGCGAAAAAACTTAACTACCACTGGAGCCAAAAGAAGGTTTACCTGCTTGACTACAAGGAAGATGCCGCGGGCCAGAAGAAGGCCGCCACCGAAGATTTGCTGAACGTGCTGAACCAGGGCGCCCTGATGACGACGTATTTCGGGCACGGTTCCAAGACGGACTGGGCGGCAGAAGGCCTGCTCAAGCCCAGCTACCTCTCCAGAATTTCGAATACGGGCCGCTACACGATTCTCAATTCGTTCTCCTGCATCGTGGGTCGTTTCGACGAGGGTATCAAGCGCTCGCTTTCCGAGGAATTCGTTGTTGCGAAATCGGCGGGCTCCATTGCCTCGGTGGGCGCTGCTCGTGAGACGTTTGCGACAAACAATGAAAAGTTCGGTAAGAACTTCGTGTTCAACCTGCTCCGTAACGACGGCATTACGATAGGCGAGGCCTTTATGCGGGCTAAAAATACGAATGCGGAACAGTTGACCTCGCTGAACAATGCAAGCCTGTACAGACAACGTTATAATAACGAGCACTACGTGCTTATTGGCGAGCCCGTGATAAAAATACTGAGCAACGGGTTCAAGGTAACGCTCGACCAGAAAATCGATACGCTCAAGGCGCTTGACAAGGTAAAACTTTCCGGTTCCGTTTCGGGAATGAATAATGGTGTGATAGAACTTTCCATGCGCGAAAGCCGCCGGAACAAGAACCTGTTCCTGGGTGACCCCGAGCATCCGGAGGATTCTCTCGAAGTGGTGTACGATGGCACGCTGGTGTATTCCGAGAAGGTGCCGGTAACGGGAGGCCGCTACGAGACGGAATTCATAACCCCGCGCAAGATTTCGTTTGGCGATACGGCGGTGGAACTCACTGCATGGGCGTATTCCAGCGACGAACGCGCTATCGGGCGTTACAGGGCGGGCAGCATTACCATCTCTGGTTTCTCTGCGTATGCGGATTCCATACAGGATACCGTCCCTCCGACAATTTCTATCCAGAACTGCTTTGCGAAGGGTTCGGAAAACTCGTATGCCGACGGGCAGACGGTGCGCCTGCAGTCTCCCGCATGCCTGCAGGTGATTATCGAAGATTCTACGGCGCTTGATTTCCGCGAATATGCAGATGAGGGTATATCGCTCGAGGTCGAGGGAATCGAATATCCCTACCATCCGTACCCGTATCTGGAGCAGTCCTCGAAGCGGGCGGTAGTTCACAAGTCGTTCACTGCGGAATCGTACCCGGAGGGGAAATACACCTTCAGGGTCCGTGCCCTCGACGTGCTGGGCAATACTGCCGTGAAGACGCTGAACCTGGAAATTACAGAAGATCTCAAGTCCGGCCTTGCCGACGTGTTCAACGTTCCGAATCCGGTAGGCAAGAAGGGAACCACGTTCTACTTCAAGAATCTTGCGGTGGGGCGTGAATCTACGGTAAATATCTTTATCTACAATCAGCATGGCCGTTTGGTGAAGGTCATCAAGGATGCCGTTTCGGGCGTGACGCACTGGGACGGTCGCGATAATCACGGAAGGCTTCTCGCCAACGGGCTTTATCATTATGTTGTGCGTAACGAGGTCTCGGCGACTGCAGATTTGAAGTCCAAGACGTGGACCAAGAAACAGAAACTATTAATATCGAGGTAATTGATGGATTTGCGTGAAAAACCGGGCAAGGTACAGAACTTTTTGGAACTGATGCTCCGCATCCGCCTTATTGCGGTAGTGGTCATGGTCATTGTGACGGTAACTGTACTTGCAAAGTCGTGGGATTTTCTTGTCGGACTCCCGATAGCCGCTTCCGAGGGGCTTGGCATGTGGCTTGCCGGTATTGATAATGTCCAAGGTTTTTGGACGTCTTCGCAGTACCTTGCAGTTGCAGCACTTGCGGGCTTAGTTATGTTTATCGTTTTTGGCGGGGCCCGTGCCGGTATCGCTTCGGTTGTTTCTGCCGCACTCCTGGGCGGTGCGCTCATGGTGATGGGCGGTAGCGAGGATCTTGCCCTCCCGATGTATGGAATTCTCGCCCTTTTTTCGCTCCTGTTGCTCCTGTTTGCAAAGTTGTCCGTAGCCTGCGTGCTATTCCCGTTTGCGCTGGCGTGGCTTTTCCTGTGCGCGATACTGACCGCCATCCCGTGGCCAGCGGAAGAGCCCATGAACCTGGTATGGGGCGTGCAGTCGGCATTCGGTTTTGCAAGTGCGATGGCGTTTGCCGTTGTAGCGGGTAAGCATCTCGGGGCGGGCGCTCCGCAGAACGGTGCCATCGTGAAGGCTGCAAAGCAGTTGTTTGTGCCCGTGATTGTGGGGGCATTGCTTCTCGAGGCGGCGATAACCATCGATATGCTCGGGAAGGCGAACGTCATTTACGGCATTCTCAGGTACCTGCTGTTTGTCGTGTGGTTCTTCGTGTTCCTCGTTCCGGTGTCATCCTTTGCACCGTGGGAACGTCTGCGTGCGGGTAGCCGCCGCGTCGAGATGAAGGACAAGAAGAAGACTTCCAAAAAATAAAGCGCGCTAACGAAGCGCGCCTGCGTAATGTCATGCCCGCATAACGTCATGCCCGCTATACGAAACTTGGCAATTTATTGCCTTAGTTGAGTTATCCACTCTGTGGACGAAAAGGCGGGCATCTTCTATGACCGAGCCTTATGCGATGTTTAAGCTCTGCTCCCTAATGCACTCGATTTCGTTCTTGAGTTCGATGGCAAGCGCCGCAATCTCTGCGCTCTGGCACTTTGTCCCGAGGGTATTTGCCTCGCGGCCCATTTCCTGAAGGATAAACCCGAGGTTCTTGCCCTGTGCGCCGCCTTTTTTGAGGGCATCCAGGAACAGCTTGTTGTGGCTGTGGAACCGCGTGATTTCTTCATGGATGTCGAGCTTGTCTGCCATGATGCAGGCTTCCTGCAGCAGGCGCACGTCGTCGATTTCGCTATCCTTCATCAGGCTGTCGATGCGTTCCTTGAACTTGACCTTCCATGTGTCGATGCGCTGCGGGTCCAGCACCTCGATTTTCGCGAGCACGTCTTCCAGGTGGGCGACGCGCTTCGTGAGGTCGGCCGCGAGATTCGCGCCTTCCTTTTCGCGCATGGCGATAACGCCGTCCAGCGCCTTGTCGAGTTCCGCTTTCAGGTGCTTTTCCCAGGCCTCGTTGTCGGCGCCGGCATCGGTAAACTGCAAAACTTCGGGAATCGCGAGGATGTGCTCGAGCTTGATTTCGCCCGCGATGCCGTGCTTTGCCTGCAGGGCCTTGGTGATTTCCACGAACTTGCTTACCGCCGTTTCGTTGTAGCATACGGGAATGTTCCCGACGGCGCCCTCGCCGAGCGTGATGGAGAGGTTCACCGAGCCGCGGGCCAGCTTGTCCTTGATTTGGGCCTTGAGGTCGTTTTCGAGGTAGGCGAAGTTTTTAGGAATCTTGCTTGAAATTTCGAGGAAACGGCTGTTCACGCTGCGCACTTCGATAACGCAGGTGGTTCCGTTCAATGTGGATTCGCTCTTTCCGAATCCGGTCATGGAAATAATCGACATGTCTAAACCTTCGAAATAGTGGCAATCACGTGTTCTGCGCCAAAGTTCTTGAGTCCGAATGCGGAAAGGACCTTACTCAGCGTATGGTCGCTCTGGAAGTTGATGTTCTCTATCTTGAACCCTTCCTTCTTGCAGAGCGTGTAGAAGTCCTTTACCGTCAAAAGGCGGATGTTCGGCGTGTCGTACCATTCGTACGGCAGTTCCTTGGACTTGGGCATGCGACCGTGGAGCATGAGGCTTCCGCGGGTGGTCCAGTGCCCGAAATTCGGGAACGTGACGATGGCCTTTTTTGCGACGCGCAACAGTTCGTTTAGGAGTGCCACGGGGTCGCGGATTTCCTGGATGGTGCGGTTAATAATCGCGTAGTCGAAGCTCCCGTCCTTCAGGTCCGAGATTCCCTTGTCGTCGAGGTCGCGCTGGATGACCTGCACGTCCTTCTCGAGGCAGTCGAGGATTCCCGTGATGTTCTTCTCGATGCCGAATCCCGTGACGTTCTTCTTCTGGATGAGGAAGTCGAGCAGGTCGCCACTGCCGCAACCGAGGTCGAGCACGTGGCTGTCTTCCTTCACGAGCTTGCCGAGCAGCTTGAAGTCGCTCTCTTCGTGGAAAACGGGAACGGCTTGCGTGCCTTGCTGTGGGATAATCTTTGAATCGAGGAAGCGGCCTACGGCCTTGCCGAGTTCGCCCACTTCGATAAGGAACCCGTCGTGCCCGAACTGCGTGTCGAGTTCGAGGCTTGTCACCTTCTTGCCCACGTTCAGGAGTGCGCTCGTGATGCGGCGGCTCTCGTGCGGCGGGAACAGCCAGTCGGTGGAGAGGTTCACGTTCAGCACTTCGGCCTTGATGTCCTTGAAGGCGTTCTCGATGCTGCCGTATTCGGTTTCGAGGTCAAAAGCGTCGGTCGCGTGCGCGATGTGCAGGTAGCTGTTCGCGTCAAAGCGGTCTACGAACTTTTTGCCCTGGTAGCGCAGGTAGCTTTCGATAGGCAGGTTCAGGTCGAACGGCGTGGAGTACGTGACGGCGTGGTTCCTGTTCTCCTGTTCCTGCGAACGCTTGAATTTCTGCTCCATGCCGATGGCGCTGAGGTAGGTGATGTGCGCGAGCTTGCGGGCATTCGCGAGGCCCACGTCGGGTTTTGCGACACCTTCACCGTAGAAATCGCCGTTGTTGTAGTTCGGGTCCTGCGTAATCACGTCGCGGGCCACGACTTCGAATCCGAGCGCCTGGCTCGAGAAGCGCGGCGAACTCGCGATAATCACGATGCGTTTGACCTGCTCGGGGTAGTAGATGGCCCACTTCATCGCCTGGAAGCCGCCCATCGAGCCGCCCATGACGCAGTAGAATTCCTTGATGCCGATCCCGTCGGCGAGTTCCTTCTGCGCATGTACCATGTCGCCGATGGTAATGGTGGGGAATGTGCTGCCGTAGGGCTTGCCCGTGCGCGGGTTCACGCTTGCGGGGCCCGTAGTGCCCTTGCACCCGCCCAAAATGTTGCTGCAGACCACGAAGAAGCGGTCCGTGTCGATGGCCTTGCCGGGGCCGATGAGTTCGTCCCACCAGCCGGGCTTCTTGTCGTTTTCGGTGTACCAGCCGGCGGCGTGTGCGTCGGCGGTCAAGGGCGAGCAGACCCAAACCGCGTTGTCGGCGGCGGCGTTCAGCTTGCCGTATGTCTCGTAACGGATGTTGAGCGCGGGGAGCGTCTTTCCGTTTTCCAGCACAAAACCGGCCTCGCCATAGTCCTTGACGAAGTCCTTCGGCTCTACGGGGCCGATGCTGGATTTATGCAAATATTCACTCATATGCATAAATATAGTAAAAGCGGCTTTTATTTTTGGATAGTTTTTGGGGCTTACCCCAGTATTTTCTTTGCAATCCGTTGGATTTTTGCGCGGAAGCCCTTGTCGCCTTCTTTGTGGTAGGGCGGGTAGAGGAACTGCATGGGGTCGAAAACGCCCTGGTGCATCACGTTCCTTTCGTGGCTGAACGTCTTGAACCCGTAAAACCCGTGGTAATTGCCGGTGCCGCTCATGCCTACGCCCCCGAAGGGTAGCGAGAGGTTTTCTATTTGCAGAATGCAGTGGTTCACGCAGGTGGAACCCGAGGTGGTTTCGCGCAGCACGCGGTCGATCGTCTTCTCGTTGCGCCCGAAGATGTAAAGTGCAAGCGGTTTCGGGCGGCTCTGGACAAACGCAATAGCTTCTTCGAGCGAATCGTAGGCGACAATCGGGAGGATGGGCCCGAAAATTTCGCTCTGCATGATGTCCATTTCGGGCGTGACGCCGGTAAGTACGGTTGCAGGCGTGTACCTGCCCGCGATATCGCAATAATCCGCCCCGCCGGTAACGGCCTTAGCGCCACGTTCAACAGCGTCCTTCATTAATGCCTTGTGGCGTTCAACGGCCCTGCTCTCGACGATGTGCACGAAGTTCTCGCAATTGCGGCGGATTTCTTCCGTGTCGCCGTACATTTTCTTTATGTTGTCTGCAATCGCGTCGGCAAGCGGTTGCACGAGTCTGTGCGGGCAAAGCACGTAGTCCGGCGCAATGCAGGTCTGGCCTGCGTTCAGGCACTTGCCCCAGGCGATTTTCCGGGCGGCATCCGCGACATTCACGTCTTCGAGGATAAAGGTGGGAGATTTTCCCCCGAGTTCCAGCGTGATGCTTGCATGGACCTTCGCGGCACATTCCGCGACGTGCGCGCCGACTTTCGGGCTCCCGGTGAAGAACACGTGGTCGAAGGGGAGGGCGAGCAACTTGTCGCCGATTTCCGTTCCGGCTCCCTGCACGACGGCGACTTCGTCCTTCTCGAATACGTCTGCGATAATCGATTCGAGAACGGCGCTTACGCGGGGCGTCTTGTGACTCGGTTTCGCGATGACGACGTTACCTGCGGCAATGGCTGCGGTGATGGGCGAGAGGAACAGCAAAAAGGGGTAGTTCCACGGC
Organism: Fibrobacter sp. UWCM; assembly: GCF_900129735.1. Lineage (NCBI taxonomy): Bacteria > Pseudomonadati > Fibrobacterota > Fibrobacteria > Fibrobacterales > Fibrobacteraceae > Fibrobacter > Fibrobacter sp. UWCM. The sequence goes on from NZ_FQWR01000004.1 coordinate 170,811, forward strand.
GCCATGACGAGCACTTGGCCCTTCGGCTCGAAATGGCTTGCGCTCCGGTTGAGCGGGAACAGCCAGCTCCAGCGTCCGGGCTTGTCTTCCATCCAGTCGGGGAGGCGTGCAATCGCGTCGTCGATTTCTTCGAGGGCAGGGAACACTTCGGTCAGCCAGGCTTCGGTCTTCGGCTTGTGGAAGTCCGCCCACACGGCGTCGTAGAATTCCTGCTGGCGCTCTACAATCGCCTTGCGGAGAGCCTTCAATTTCGCGATGCGTTCCTTCGCGGTCGTGTTGGCGACTTGCCAGCGCTTTTTGCCCTGCGCCTTGAAAAGGCTGTTCAATTCTTCGACGATCATACTTGAAAGATACAATAATGGTGCGGTTTTTGTCTTTTGTCATACCGCAGCCTTGCGAAGCAAGGCAAGTGTATCTACTCTCTTTTCCCTACCTTCGTCATACCGCAGCACCGAAGGTGCAAGAGTATCCATGGACACGCTTGCTGGGCAACGCCCAGCTTCGGTGTGACGTCACCCGACGCTATGTTCTAGTTTCAGCGTCAGCAACTGCCTTGCCTCGGTCGCGAATTCGCCGGGGAGTTCCTTGAACACGTCCTTGCAGAATCCGCCCACCATCGCCTGTATGGCGTCTTCGCGCTTGATGCCGCGGCTCTCGAAATAGAACAGCTGGTCTTCGCTGATGCGGCTGGTGGTGGCCTCGTGTTCCGTGGTGGAGCTGGCGTTAGCAACCGTGATGTAGGGGAACGTGTGAGCCGCACTCTTTGTGCCCACGAGCATGCTGTCGCACTGGGTGTAGTTCCGGGCGCCAGTGGCGGACTTGCGGATGCTCACTTCGCCGCGGTAGGCATTGCTGGAGTAGTCGGCGCTGATGCCCTTCGAAATGATAGTGCTCTTGGTGTTCTTGCCGATGTGGATCATCTTGGTGCCGGTATCGGCCTGCATGTGCCCGTTGGTGAGGGCCACGCTGTAGAATTCTCCGACGGAGTTGTCGCCCAGCAGCACGCAGCTCGGGTACTTCCACGTGATGGCGGAACCTGTTTCCACCTGCGTCCAGCTGATGCGGCTGTTCTTGCCGGCGCACTTTCCGCGCTTCGTGACGAAGTTGTACACGCCGCCGGCTCCCGTCTCGCGGTCGCCCGCGTACCAGTTCTGTACGGTCGAATATTTAATGCTTGCGTTGTCCTTCGCCACGAGTTCCACGATGGCGCTGTGCAACTGCTTGCTTGAATATTCTGGCGCGGTGCAACCTTCGAGGTAGCTCACGCTCGCGCCTTCGTCGGCGATAATCAGGGTGCGTTCGAACTGGCCCGCTTCCTTGTTGTTGATGCGGAAGTAGGTGGAAAGGTCCATCGGGCACTTGACTCCAGGCGGGATGTACACGAAGCTCCCGTCGCCAAAGACTGCGCTGTTCAAAGCCGCAAAATAGTTGTCGCCCGCGGGTACCACGCTTCCCAGGTATTCCTCGATGAGTTCGGGGTATTCCTTGATGGCGTCGCTGATACTGCAGAACAAAATGCCCATTTCCATGAGCTTGCGTTTGTGGCTGGTGTAAATGCTCACTGAGTCAAAGACCGCGTCCACGGCCACGTTGGCTAGACGCTTTTGCTCATCGAGCGGAATGCCGAGCTTTTCGAAGGTGGCTAGCAACTCCGGGTCAACGTCCTCAATCTTTTCGTGGCTCTTCTTGGTCTTCGGGGCGGAGTAGTAGACAATGTCTTGCAGGTCTACGGGGGCAAAATTCAGTTCGCCCCAGTTCGGCTGCTCCATGGTCTTGAGCTTCTCGTAGGCCTTCAGGCGGAAATCGAGCATGAACTGCGGTTCGCCGCGGAGCTTGGAGGCTCTCCGGATGATATCTTCGTTCAGGCCCTTCTCGAAGGCCTCGTTCTCGATATCTGTGACAAAACCGTACTTGTAGTTTTCGCTCATTTTCGTTTCCGCACTGTTTTCGCACGCTTATCGCGCGATATTTGCGGCGCTAAATATAGAAAAAACGGCTTTCGCCTGGCGCCATTGCCCAAATTTCTATTATATTTTGAAAAAAACGATTTCACGGGAAATTATTATGAAAACTCCGTTCCTGAAAGTTCTCTTCGGTTGTGCAGTGGCCACGATGTTCCTTACCGCCTGTGGCGATGATGGCTCTGACGGGCTTCCCAGTGCACCGCAGTCCTCTGCGGAGGGTCCGGTCACCACGTCTTCGGACAGTTCCGTGCCGTCCAGCTCGGGCGATGCTCCCGTATCGCAGGCGACCGACCCGCAGTCCTCATCCGCAGTCGTTGCTCCTGAAAGTAGCGCCGAAGTGGATGTGCCTCCCCAGGGCGGCGGCTATACTCCCGGTACCCTCGAAGAAGAAATTGCGAAGGATGCCCCGTTTGTCGAGGCTAGTGCGGCCAATGGCACTCTCTTGCCCCTTGCCGAAGTTCTTGCCGCAGTCCAGCCTACGGAACGCGTCGTCTTTGTGCTGCGCCATGCCCGCCGAGGCAGTTCCACGGGGCGTGAAACTCCGCTCCACATGACCGGCGTGAACCAGTGCCAGACTCTCGGCGCGATGATTGCGGCTGTCAATGCGACAGACCCCATATTCTACGCCCATTCTGACTTTGTGCGCACCGAATCGACCGCCAAGAATATCTTTGCGGGCCGTGGCGGCGATACAACGCAGTTCGTGAGCACCGTCGTGCAGAAACTTGCGGGTGGCGGCTACGTGAAGAACGATTCTCTCCTGGACCTGCATGCTGCCGAAGATTTCGAGACCAACCAGCTCAAGGTGTTTGCCAGCTGGATGTACAAGGGCGAATACACGGATACGTTCAACGACCTTACGGAAACGAGCGTTGCGCTCCTGACCCAGTACATTCTGCCCGCTTTCCCGCCGGAATACCGCATCGGTATCATGATATCGCACGATATGGTTGTGGCTCCGCTTACGGCCTACCTCACGAAGCAGGCGGTTGACTTCAAGGCGTACGAAGACCTCAAGAAGTGGCTTGGCTACGTGCAGGGTGTCGCCATTATCATTGCCGCGGACGGTAGCCGCAGGTATATTCCGGTGAACGGCCTCTACGGCCAGTATGCAGACCTTGACGGTGTGAACAAGAAATGAGTGAAAATCGCGAAGGATTCGGCTCGCGACTGGGCTTTATCCTAGTTGCAGCGGGCTGTGCCATTGGTCTCGGTAACGTCTGGAGGTTCCCTTTTATTACGGGCCAGTACGGCGGTGCCGCGTTTATATTAATTTATCTGCTGTTCCTGCTGATTTTCGGTTTTCCCATCCTGGTGATGGAATTTACCGTGGGTCGCGCAGCCCAGCGGGGGGTAGGCAGGGCTTTCAATGTGCTTGAAAAGCCTGGCCACAAGTGGCACTATGCGGGTATCCCGATGATTGTGGGGAACTACCTCCTTATGATGTTCTATACCACGGTCACCGGGTGGATGCTCTACTACTTCTATCGCATGGTCACCATGGGCGACCTCATGGAAATGAATCCCGAACAGGTGGGCGCCGCGTTTGGAGAGATGCTCGGCAACGGGCCGCTTCTCTGCTTCTGGATGATTGTCGCTACGTTCCTCGGGCTTTCTATCGTGGCGCTCGGCGTGAAGCGTGGCGTGGAAGGCGTCACCAAGATAATGATGGTCGCCCTCCTGTTTATAATGCTATTGCTCGTGGTGCGCGTGCTTACGCTCCCGGGTGCGGGCGAGGGTCTGGAATTCTACCTCAAGCCCGATTTCGCGAAACTGAAGGAGGCTGGAATAGGGAAGGTGGTCTTCGCCGCTCTCGGCCAGTCGTTCTTTACGCTCAGTATCGGCATCGGTTCCATGACCATTTTCGGAAGCTACATCGGCAAGACCCACAGCCTCCCGAAAGAGGCGGCGAACATCTGCCTGCTCGATACTGTGGTAGCGCTCCTTGCGGGCCTCATCATCATCCCGAGTTGCTTCGCCTTCGGGGTGAAACCCGGTGCGGGCCCCGGCCTCATTTTCGCTACGCTCCCGAACGTGTTCGCGCAGATGCCTGCGGGCCGTATATGCGGTGCGGCATTCTTCCTGTTCCTCTCGTTTGCGGCGCTCTCTACGCTCGTTGCCGTGTTCGAGAACATTATTGCCTACTGGATAGATGCCCACGGGGTGGAACGCTCGAAGGCGGTGCGCTGGAACTTCTTCGCGATTGTGCTTCTCTCTTTCCCCTGCGCGCTCGGGTTCAACGTGCTTTCTGGCTTCGAGCCTTTCGGTGCGGGCAGCTGCGTGCTCGACCTGGAAGACTTCCTCGTGTCCAACACGCTCTTGCCGCTGGGTGCACTCGTGTTCGTGCTTTTCTGCAACCACAGGTTCGGCTGGAAGCAGAAGAACTTCCTCACCGAGGCGAATTTCGGCAAGGGCTTCAACATTCCCACGAATCCCGTGCTCTGCTTCTATTTCAAGTGGATTTTGCCCGCGGTAATCGTATTTATCCTCATCATGGGGTACGTCGAGAAGTTCGCGCCGGGACTTTACGCCAGAATTTTTGGCTAAAAATCGCCTGACAGGTAAATAATTCCTTTTTTTTTCCGCCTTTTTTACAACCAAATTAGGCGGATAGTTAACATTTGTATTCCATATAAATATATATTCATGTTACAAAAAGTTTATAACGGAGCGCCAAACCATGTTTTATAAATGGAAAATGCTTCTGGGCTTGTTTGCGGTATCATTCGCGTTTGCCCAGGATCCCGTCTTGCAACAACCTGCCACTGCGGCCCCGGCTGCACAACCCGCTGCAGCGCCTGCACCTGCTCCGACGCAGTTTACAGAGGCTCCTGCTCCGGCGCCTTCTTCCGAAGCGACCGCTTCCGATGGCAAGGGAACAACGGTTTCCGTGTTCGTGAAAAGTCCCGAAGAAATCCAGAAGTTGAAGGACGACATCAAGAACTTGCAGACCATGGCGGGCGACTCCAACCCGGAAGTGGCGGCCCTCCTGAAGCGCGCGAACCGCATCGCAGAGATGAATGACCGGTGCTCTTCTGTTTCGCTGAACGACTTGCTCGATACGACTTGTGCCAGGTTCTACGAGATAGAACTTCCCACGTTCGAAAATGACTACATGGAGTTGACCGGTGAGGTAAGGCTTGGTTCCATGCGAATGGCTTCTACCTTCGAGGAACGTATCCGTCAGTTGGCGAGCTGTTCCGAGGCGCTTACGAGCATTGTCAAGAGTCGCGACCAGCTACTGCGCCTGCGTGGCAACGTGTACCTGGAGCCGATTAATTTTGAGGGCGACTTCGATGCCGAGTACGATTTCTCGCTTATGTACGATTCTGCCCGCGTGAGCCAGCAGCAGAGGCTTGCAAACCTGTGGATTGAGAAGTGTGGCCCTATCGTGTTGCGCCAGTCGGGCAAGGAATTCGCACCGATGTTTATCGCCACGTTGAAGGTGAAGAACGATTCCCTGAGGAATGCGGGCTCGAACGTGAAGTTCATGATGAACAAGAAGACGATGTCTCTGCGTGTGGATATGCGCCGCCCGGTAAACGGTGTCTACTACCTGAACGGTATTCGCCTGTTCGAGAAGACCATCGATGCCGACAAGAAGTATTCGAACTTGTTCTTTGATATCAAGAACAAGAAGGCGGAACTCATACAGCCGAAGGATGCCGTGCTCGAGAAGTTCGAGGGCAAGCAGGTGTTCAAGAAACTAAAGAAGATGGAGATGGTGGGCCGCTGGGCTTGGGATAGTGAGGTCTTACCGGACGAGGCGGTTCAGGCAAATTCGCAGGATGAATCCGAGCAGATGACTGCCGCCGACTCGGCTGCATACAAGGAAGGCCTGGCTGAATTGGAACGTGCAATGGCCGAAGACGAGGCTGCAAGGGAAGCCGAGGCGAAGGCTGCTGTCGAGGCTAAGGCTGCCGAAGAGAAGGCCGCGTCAGATGCGATCAAGTCGGTCCAGGACGATGCTGAAGTTTCCGGTTCCCGCATCCACTGGATTCCGCTCGCGATTGCGGGTGCTGTGGCCGTGACGGGTGGTGTGCTTGCCGCCGTGTTCAACAGCAAGGCGAAGTCTGCTAGCGAAGAGACTCCGGTGAACCCCGATGAGTATAATGACCAGCACGACAGGATTCAGAAGAACCAGATGCTGCGTAATGTTGGACTGGGCATAGCCGTGCTGGGTGTTGTAGGCATAGGCGTAACATTCCTTTTCTAGGGAGGAAATAAGTATGTCACTGAAAAAAGTTTTCCATACTGCAATCCGAGTGTCATCCTGGAGCCACGCAGTGGCGATAGGATCTATAGCACTCATCCTCTCTGCCTGTACGGACTACGTTGACAAGTACGAAGGCGACTACAAGGACGACTATGGCGACAGGGAAACGTTTATCCAGAATCTGAATAGCGCGAACTTGGACCTGGCATCGGTATGCAGTTCCGGCGACTGGTTCTGGTGCGCATCCCAGGACGGTGCGTACACAACTAGTAATGACGGGAAAATCGAAACGTATTCCTCGGGCGATGTCAGGTTTACTTTCACGGGCACCGACGACAACGCATACAAGTATTCGACAAACGAACTGGACAATGACCTCTTGCCCTACTTGCGCCGCAACGGGGGCATCTCGGTCAGTGTCGAGGGTTCTGGCGAATGGGATGCCGGCCTGAGAATCAATACGGGGAATTACTTCGACTTGCTTCACGAGAAAAACGTTGTCGTGGCCTACGAAAACTCTTGCCCCGGTGTGAAGATTAACCTGGATGTGGTGACTGCAAAGGATTACATGGAAAGGGGTAGCCTGGTTAAGGAGGGAACTGTCCTTTACAGGTATAGCGGGGAACTCCCGACAGGCGGTTTCCAGGTCTTGACAGTCGACCCGGACCAGCTGACCAACGAGATTGGTGATTCCAAGTGGAGGACTGCAGAATTTTCAATCAGTGCGACTGAAAATAGGGATAGATACACCTCTGAAATAACCATCGAATTTACGGAGTCCTGCCCCGAATTCAAGGATGGCAAGGGCTTAAACCTTGTGGGCATAGGCCTTCAATCTACAACACGGTCCAACTCTGGCACGGTTAAGTCAAGCAGTTCCAGCGGTGAAGGTGACCCAGGGAACAATGGAGGCTCCACAGTAAAGTCTAGCAGCAGTTTGGCAAAGTCTAGCAGCAGTTCGGTTAAGTCCAGTAGCAGTTCGGCTAATACTTTTTGGACTGTAACTTGTAAGGGAACCCCTAATGCAGGTACTATCACATGGGAACCTCAGTTCTATTATGTGAGTGCCCTCGAACAGGCTACTGCTAAATATAGCTGGACTTTAAATGGAGCTCTTGATAGCGAAACGAATACAGCAATAAAACCTACCGTAACATATCTTGCTGATGGAGAATATTTTGCTCAGTTGTCTGTAACAGTCAATGGTCAAACAAAAACGACAAAGTGTTCTGCCTTGATAGAGTCTGGTGCGTCGGGATTCCTCTGGAAGGGGAGCGATAAGTTGGATCTTGTTCAGACTGACTTTGGAAGCGGCTCGAAGTGGTATTTCGGTACGGATCAGGAGGGCGGCGGTTCGACAACAATCCAATTCCCAGAAATCAACCCCTACGATGAGTGTGAGGGCAAGTGTGGCATGGTGTGGTTTGGCAATACTGAGTATCCGTATGCCACTGTTGGTTTTAACCTCGATGAAAATGGGACTACGTACGATGTTTCCGCTTGGAAGGGACTCTGCATTGCGTATTATAGCCCTGAAAAAATGTACTTGAAGCTCGACTTGCAAAATATTTCTGACTACGGTAGCGACCTGCCTGCGGCAGAACTACCATCGTTGTCTAGCATGGACGAATACCGTGTCGAAAATATAGAGTGGGCGTCCTTTAAGCAGGGTGGGTGGGGCAATGCATCTACAATTTCGGGCGAAGAGGCCGCCAGGATTCTCAAGGGTGTGGTTGTGACTTTTGCGGGTTCAACTGGTGGTTCGCAGTTCTTTAACATCTACCAGATAGGTAGCTACGGAAAGTGCGGAAACGTGCAGCCCAAGAATGTAGATATGTCGCAGTTTAGGCAAACTTCCGCATGGGATTACCTGAACCCCAACATAAGCTATGGCGAAATTTCGGACAGCCGCGATGGGCAAGTGTACAAGACCATTGATGTGGGTAATTACACCTGGTTCGCTCAGAACTTGAACCTCGAGTATAACGATGGTGAGGGGAATTCTTGCCCCGGAAGCGATCCTGATAGTTGCGCGAAATATGGACGTATGTACACGTGGGCTGCCGCTATGGATACGGCGGGTGTATATTCGACTCAGGCACTTGAATGTGGGGCTGGTAAGGTATGTTGGTTGATTGATCCGGTTCAGGGAGTTTGTCCGGAGGGGTGGCATCTGCCAAGCAATGCTGAATGGCGCCTGCTGGTAGAGGCGGCTGGTGGTGAATCTACTGCTGCTGTAGCGCTTAAGTCCACGAAGGGCTGGGTATGGAATAGTTCCAATACAAGTGGCACGGATGATTTGGGATTCTCGGCCATACCCAATGGCCCAGGTGAATATGGATATTTCTGGAGTGGTACAGAGAACAGCAATATTTCTGGTTACAGACTGCGTTTGATGGGGGATGCAACTCCAAGTACCCATTTGGGTGATGGTACAAAGTCTACAGCGATGAATGCAGTCCGTTGTGTCAAGGAAAAGAATCCAAAGCCTAGGTCTGGTTCATTTACCTATCAGGGGCAGACATACAACTATGTCAGGATTGGTACACAGACATGGATGGCTGAGAATTTGAATTACGATATAGGCAATAATATGTGTTATAAGAATGATCCCGCTAATTGTACTGCATATGGAAGAATGTATAAGTGGGCTACGGTGGTTGGCAAGACAGAAGCAGAATGCGGCTATGGAAATTCTTGCGATTTGCCATCTACAGGACATGTTCAGGGAATTTGCCCTGAAGGGTGGCATGTGCCACGGCGTGCCGAAGTAGAAACCCTTGTCGAAGCGGCTGGTGGTGATGACTTTGCTGGTAAGGCGCTCAAGGCTACTTCTACCTGGAGTTATTCCGAGAACAATGGTAAGGTCTATGGAAATGGAACCGATGCTACTGGATTTACGGGCTATTCTACTGGTACGTGTTCAGGATCGTCAAGCGAACCTTCTTGTAACTACGATGGAATGTACACGCACATGTGGACTATTACGGAAAACTATAGTGGGGAACAGGCGTATTACTTTGGATTGCTTTGGATGGGTAATGGTGTTACTCTTCTTAATGGGGACAAGAGGGACTACAAAAACCTCCGCTGCGTGCAGGACGAAGACTAGCACTTCTGCCACCTTGACATTATAAACGAATTCGAAGCCGACCCTCGGGGCCGGCTTTTCATACAGAGAATTATTACTTGATGACTTCAACGGTCAACTTGTTGAAGGCAATCTTGCCGCCTTCGCGGAGTTCGAGCGCGGCGCGGAACGTGGTTTCGTTCTTCTTGAACGGCTCCAGCACGGGTGTGGCCTTGTCTTTTAGCAGTTTTTCGACTTCCTCGTCGCTGAATTTGCGCTGGTAGAACACCTGCGGGATGCCGTAGCCACATTGCGGGCACACGTAGGCGCCGGGCGCATCTTGCGGGCCGCTTTGTGACGGGCCACTTTGCTGGTTTGAACTGCCGCGGAATCGCAGGCTGTCGCCACAGACGGGGCAGGGGAGGTCTCGATGTTGGAATTCGAATACGGCGCGGCCCTTGTCGGCGCCTTCGCCCCACTTGAGGGCGGCCGCGAATTCGGAGCCCTTCTTGCTCTTGAATCCTTGAATGAGCGGCGTGTGCCCGCTCTCGAACAGAGCCGCGATTTCCTTTGCGGTAAGCACGTGCCCCGCGATGGTCTTGAAAAGCGTGAAGTTGCAGTCGTTTGTCATCCCCGGCTCTTTTTCATTTGTCATCCCCGGCTCCGACCGGGGATCTTTGGATTGCGCAGTTCCCGTGCAGAATATCGCGTTCTTGTTCTCTTCGAGCGGGCTTCCGCACAGCGGGCACTTGTAATCCGTCTTTTGCCCGTGGAACTTGCCGTCACTTTCGAAGGCGAAATTGATATTGAAGTCCTTGTCGAGCGTGAGCTTGGCCGAGAATTCGGAGCCTTTCTTGCTCTTGAAACCGGAAAGCGGGCCGACGGTTTCGCCGGCGAGGAGCGCCTTGACTTCGGAATGGGCGAGCATCTTGCCTGCCACGGTGTGCCCGAACCTGAAGCCGCATTCCGCATTGGGGCACACGTAGCCCCACGGGGCTACATCGAGCGCGCCGCCGCACTTGGGGCAGTTCAGCTTTTCGGTCGCGGCCTCGCGCTCGAACTGGCAGGCATAGCGGGCATGCAAGTCTGCAAAAAGCTGCTTCACGTATTCCACGATGCCGTCGCGGAATTCGACCGGCGAAAGGGTGCCCTTCTCGACCTGGGAGAGCTTGTACTCCCATTCGCCCGTCATCTCGGGCGATTTCACCTTCTCGTCCATGAGCGCGATGACTTCGCGGCCTCGGGCGGTACTCACCAGGTAATTTTTCTGCGCCTCGATGAATCCGCGCTTCTTGAGCGTCTCGATGATGCCCGCCTGCGTGGCCGGCGTTCCGAGCCCGCGGTCCTTCATGGCCTCGGCGAGTTCCTCGTTCTCGATTTGCTTGCCCGCCGTCTTCATCGCGGCAAGGAGTGTGGCTTCAGTGTAATACTTGGGCTTGCTCTTCTTCTTTTTCTGCAGTTCCACGCTGTCGAAGGGGGAGGTGTCGCCCACGTTCCATTCTGGGAACGCTTCGACCAGGTTCGTGATTTCGTCGCTGTCGTTCGATGCGCCGCCCTCGCCCGAGTTATCACCCGCATTTGTCATCCCCGGCTCCGACCGGGGATCTTCTTTTTTCTTCTTTCCCTTTTTCTTTTCTTCTTTTACCAGCGCACGGAATCCCAAATCCTCGTTCCGCTTCAGCTTCAGCCGGAACAAATCCTCTTTCGTCTTTTGTCTATCGTCTTTCGTCTCTAAAACCACCTCCATCTCGCTCCATACGTACGGCTTCAGCCATGCCTGCACAAAGCGTTCCTTCGCCAAGTCGTAAATCTTCTGCTCCATTTCGGGTAGCCCGTTCGGTGTTTCGCCGGTCGGGATAATGGCGAAGTGGTCGGTGACCTTGCTCGAGTTGATGAACACGAAATTCTCGCTTTCGTTGCGCATTACGCCCTTCTGTTCGGGGCTTGCGAGCCTCTGGGCGAGTGCGTATGCCTCCTGCTTCATGGTGTCGGGCAGGTACTGCGAGTCGGTACGCGGGTAGGTGAGCAGCTTCTTTTCGTAGAGGTTCTGCGCGCAGTCCAAGACTTGCTGGGCGCTGAACTTGAAACGCTTGTTGCCTTCTTTCTGCAGTTCCGTCAAGTCGAAGGGCTTTTGCGGGAACTGCTTCTTCTGCTGCGTGTCGATTTTCGCGATGGTCGCCGGTGCGGGCGGCTTGCAGCGCTCCACGACTGCATTCGCTTCCGCCTCTTTCTCGAAAACCGCGACTTTTAAACCTTCGGACTTTTTGTCAGATTCCTTTGCAGAAGCATCTCTTTCGTCTTTCGCCTTTCGTCTATCGTCTAATACGTATTGCGCCTGATACCCTTTCCACGTTCCGACGACGCTGTAGTAGTACAGTTCCTTGAATTGCTCGACGATGGTATCGCGTTCCACGACCAGGTTCAAGGTCGGAGTCTGCACGCGGCCCACCGAAATCATCTTCCCGCGGCCCGCCGTGAGTGTGTAGGCGCGCGTCGCGTTGAGCCCTACCATCCAGTCGGCACGTTGCCTAAGGCGGGCGGCGTAGCTCAGGTTCACGCGCTGAGTGGCGTCTTCCAGGTTCTTCCACGCCTTGTCGAGGTCTTTCGCCACGTAGCTGTTCACCCACAGGCGCTTGATGGTCTTCTGCTTGAAAGCGGGCGTAAAGTCGAGAACCAGGTCGAAAATCAGGTTGCCTTCGCGGCCGGCATCCGCGCCGTTCACGAGCACGTCGGCCTGTTCCATCATCTGGCGCACCACCGCGAGCTGCTTTCGGGTGCTCTCGATTTCCATCAGGCGGAACTTTTCGGGCAAAAGCGGCAGGTTCGAAAGCCGCCAGCCTCCCTCGTAACCGGGGTAGGCGTCGAGCGGCGCGAGCGTAATCAGGTGGCCCACGCACCAGGTGATGCAGTGGTTCTTGCCGATAAGGCATCCGTCGCCCTGCGTGAACTTCTCTCCCTCGATCCGCTCGAGCATCGGGCGGTAGTGCTGGTTTGCAACAGAGGGCTTTTCGGCGACGAGAAGAATCATGGTTGCCGAAAAGATATAAAATTGATGTGCGTTTAGGCCTGCTGTTTCCAGTGTTTTAGTTGCGAAAGGTGCGAGTCGAAGAACTTGCGTCTTTCTGCTTCCGGCATGTTTTCTGGGTTAGGCATGTGCGAAAGCAAAAAGTCCAGCAGTGTATTTTTGTCGGCGTAGGCGAACTTGCCGTCGGCATAGCACCACTTGCAGTAATCCTCGTTGAAGTTGCCGTCGATTTCGCGGCTGATCATCGCGTCGTCGCCGAGGGGCATGCCGCAACACTGGCAAAAGAGCTGACGCGGCGCGCCGAGCAGCGTATTGATGGAAACGTTGAATTCGCGAGAAAGCACCTTGAGCATTTCGGTGTTCGGCTGAGTCTCGCCGGTTTCCCAGCGGCTAACGGCCTGCCTGGTCACGTGAATGCGTTCAGCCATCTGGTCTTGCGTGAGGTTGTGCTTTTCGCGGATGTTCTTCAAAATTTCTTGGGTCGTCATGAAATCTCCTTTGTTCGATTACAGAGTCAAATATACCTACGGCCTGGCGCAAATGCAAGAAACAGGCTGTTGCGTTGTGTAAAAGATAAACTAGTCTTTTGATGGGACTTGTCTCGGCATCTTCAGGTTCAGGGGGCGGTAAAGCTCGTCGTATATCTGTTGGAGCTGTTTCGGTTCGAAATCGTAAAGGCGGAAAGTTCCAATGACGCTTCTTGCGGTATCGAGGTTGCCGAGATTCCTCCCGACCTGGATATGCTTGAAACCGACAATATTGATTGCCCGCATAAGGGGGAGAAGTTCGCGTAGAATTCGCTTGTTGTTGCCGCTTTCCAGTATCAGGACAATCCAGTCGCTATCGGGAAAATCGTTGAACCGCCTAGCTTGACGCACCATAGCCAGGTCCTTGGCGATTAAATTGAACGGGGACAACGGCTTGATTTCTGCGTGTGGAAAGTCTCGGTTGCGGATAGTTTCCAGTGAATTCGGAGGTCGCTCTCCCGAAAATCCGTCGCCGGTCATTGCGATGAACGCTCCGGTGGAATCGGTGATGTAGGCTTTGCTGGAATCGGAATGTAGCGCCCATATCTTTTTGCCGGGGTCGTCTTCCGCTTCCTTCTGGATGGCGACGTATAGGACTTCCGGTTTTCTCTTTTGATAATCTTCTGATGAGGGATTGATGAGTTCCGTCAAAACGGTGTAATAGGTGTTCGGCTGGAACCCGCGCCGTGCTCCAATCACGAAATAACTGTCGGTGACGGCGACGGCCAAATTCAGTAGGGAAGGATCGTCTGCTTCAAAAGGGACAGGGACATCTTCATACATGCCGTCGGACCCTGCGTTTGATTCTTCCTTCGGTGCTGAGCACGCTCCCGCAAGAATGCCAATGATTGCAAAAAGAAAAAATTTTTTCATACAGCATTTTCAAAGATAATAAAACGGATAGTCGTTGCTTCGGTCTTTTTTTATGCGGCGGGGAACACCGTGAGAACAAATTTTCGTGTAAAGTAAGATTTTACAACCGCTTTGCCCAAAAAAATGCTAAAATTATATTTGTAAGCGTGAGGACCTCGGGTCAAGCGCCTACGAAATTAGCCCCTGTCACCCCGGCAGGGGCTTTTTCTATACATTCCGGCGTTGTTCCTGCGTCTTTTTACACCTGTAAACGTTTTTCCGCACAAAAACTCCCCGAGTCAGGCCTTAAAAGTCTATTTTTTAGAAAACCGCGCAAATGCGCAAAGGGATTGAAAATGATCGACGTGAAGGGCAAGTGGACCTTGATTACCGGCGGCTGCCGTGGGGTAGGCCGTCTCACTGCCATCGAGATGGCGAAACTCGGTGCAAACATCATCTTGCAGGGGCGCGACAAGGCGCATGCCGAACCCGTGATGGAAGAACTCAAGAAGTACGGCGTCGAGGTGCGTGCCGTGGGCTGCAACCTCGAAAGCGAAGCCGAAATCGATGCCGCCCTCGCAGAAATCGACAGCTGGGGCGTGCAGGTGGACCTCGTGTTCAACAACGCGGGCCTCATGAGCCACTACTTCACCGACTACCTCACCAACACGATGGACGATTTCCACCACGCGATGGCCGTGAACTTCTTCGCCCCGATCAAGATTGCCTACCATTTCTTGCTGGGCATGATCCAGCGCGGTTTTGGCCGCATGCAGCTCACCACGAGCGGTATCGCGAACGAGCCGGAACTCATGGGCTACGCCTGCGCGAAGGCTGCCCTCACCAAGTTCGTGAAGGATTTCGCCTGCAAGCTCAACGGCACCGACGTGATGATGAATGTTATGGACCCGGGCTGGCTCCGCACGGACCTTGGCGGCCCGAACGCCCCCAATGCTCCCGAAAGCGTTATCCCGGGCTCGATGGTCTCCGTGATGCTCGATGACAAGAAGAGCGGCCGCTGGTTCAGCGCCCAGGAATTCACGGGCATGACCCTCGCCGACGCCGTCGAGAAGGGCAAGTCGGTAGAAGCGTAGTTGCTCAGGCCTTCCGAAGCAGTCTTGAAAGAAGGGGGTGCAGAATTGCATTCCCTTTTTCACATAGTATCCCGAGCCCTTTCCAGAACAGGTCAACAAGCGTGCCTGCAACAAACGAAAGCGCAATCAGCAAAATAAGCGAGAGAATCGCATACCTCGGGGTCGTGACCACTTTGGACATAATCCCGAAATAGTAACAGAAGAACGTGTGGATGAGCCACATATTGGTGCTCTGCTTGCCGAGCTGCACAAGCCCGCTACGGAGCACCCGGACCCGGTTTACGATGTCGATGGTCGCTACCGTCAACGCGGGGATAAAGAAAATATCGAACTTGTCGCCAATTTCGCTCTGACGCAGGAATATCACCGCCATCCATATGCCGATGCCTGCAATGGGGTTCAACAGCCCGTTCTTTTTCATGGAATCGTTCAGGCGGTCGAGAATCCCGTTCCTTGCGACGATTGCGCCCATCCAGAAGCAGGCGGCGTAGGGAGCCGTCTGGCAGAAGAACTTGATGTAGAGCATGTTCCTGCCGAGCACGCCCAGCGTCTCGTTCTTGATGACGCCCGGGAATATGTTCGTCATGAGGATGGTGACGACGACGGCGAGGAATATGTTCACCCGCATGGAGAACTTGTCGATGATGGCGCGGATGAGGGGGAAGGTCATGAGCGCGAAGGCGTAGCTGATGAGGAACCACCATTCCCTGTTGTAGGTCGAGGTGAACCCGAGGAAGTTCGAGACGAGTTCCTTCAGCGTAAAATTGGAGAACCTCGTGTAGATAAAGGCATCTTGGCAGTAGGCCGCCTGTGTGGAGAAGAAGATGAACCCGATGGGGATGAAAATCAGGAAAACCTTCCAGTACGCGAAGTAGAGCTTCTTGAGTTTCCCAACCAGGTCGAACTTTTTGCCGAATTGGCTCAGGTAGGTGCCGTACCCGCCGAAAAAGAAGAACATCGGTACGCAAATCTTGCCGAAGAACCCGAAGTAGATGGTGGAGGGAATCCCGAAAATCGTGAACAGGTATTCGAGGGGCTCGCCCGCCGTGCGGGTACCGAAACACCACAGGTGGTGCATCAGCATGAGCGTGATGGCGACGGCCTTCATTATGCGGGTGTCGTCAACGGTCAGGAACTTGTCGGTCTGGATGGGTTCGTTTGTCATAGGGTAAAAACGCGCGATTGTCCGATATTTTTATGCAATAATAGGAATTATGGCGCACTTTGACATATGCTTGATCCCAAATGGCACATATTGACTATATTTCGGTACATGAACAACAACTCTTCTCGTACAAAACTTCGCGATGAAGTTTATACCCAAATGATGGTGGCGCAGGCCCGTCTAAGTAAAGACCAGAATACGCAGATGGGTGCGGTACTCGTGAGTGCCGACGGTCGCGTGATTAGTACCGGCTACAACGGTGCCCCGGCGGGTTTTGACGACGAAACCGTCCCGTACACCCGCGAAAAGCAGAAACTCGCTTACGATTTGCTCGACGCCGATACGGGTGAACTCCTGAGCCACCACGAGTTCGAGGCGAACAAGTACCCCTTCATGGTGCATGCCGAAATCAACGCGCTCCACTATGCACGAGGCAAGGTGCCTGCGGGTTCCAAGCTTTACGTGATCGGGTTCCCGTGCGAACGCTGCGCCCTGGACGTAAGCCTTTCGGGTGTTTCTGAGGTGTTCGTGACCAAGGACGATTACGACCCGAAATCGACCCTCAACAACAGCCGCGATACCGCCTACTACATGTTCGCGCAGGCGCATATCGTGGTGACGCTTTGCGGCAAGCGCATCCGCCCGGTGGTCTCGAAACCCGCGAAGTAGCACCTGGCGAAGGTTTTGTCTATGCGCCTGTTCAAGAGTCGTTGCGCCTGGCTTTTGTTTGCGTGCGTCCTGGCTGCGTGCAATCTGCTTGCATGTAGCGACTCTGCGAGCGTATTGGACAATCCCGATGCCCCCACGGTTCCGCAATCATCTTCGGCGAAATCTTCTTCATCGGCCCTGGGGCGATTTGACCCCTATTACGGCGCGGATTCCGCTTCGGGCGAGCCTGTCGATACCGCGGGCATTGTCGCCCTAGAACTGGGGCTTTGTTCGGCCGACCGCAAAAACGAAATCGGGCGCACTACATTTTGCGGTTCGACATGCTATGTGATTTGCGATTCTTCACAGTGGCGTTATGCCACGATGGACGAACGCGATGTAGACGGGTTCCCCGAGGATGCCCCCGAAGGTTCCATACGCAAAGGAAACCTGCTGAGCCTTGACCGTGTCTACGTTTTCGAGGATGGCAGGTGGCGCCCGCTGACATTCGTGGAAAAAAAACTCGGCTATTGCGATAGCTCTATTTACGACAAGATAGATAGCGTTCGCGGGTCGTACTACTACTGTATGGCGCCTGATGGCGACGGGCGCGCGGAGTGGGCCGAAATTCCCGCTGTGCAGGCGGACTACCTCCTGTTGCCGGATAGCGCCGAAGAGGATGACCTTTCTTACGGTTCGCGCTCGGGCAGGTATTTCCTGTACAGGCTGGGCAAATGGCACATGGCGGTCATCGAGGATGTTGTCGGGTATTGCTACGACAGGCGCGAGGGGCTGGTCGCCAAGTTCGCAAGCGGTTACGTTGTCTGCAGGTCCGATATCTGGATGCCCGCCCTCCGTGAAGATATCCTGGGCCCTTGCAATGCGGAGAGCGAAGGGAACGTGAGGCGCGTGCGTGCCTTCGAGTTTGCGTGCGAATTGGGAAGCTGGATTCCGGTCAATCTCCATTCGCATGAGGTGGATTCCGCGTTCTACTGGGATGCCTCCGTCGACGACCTGGGGCGAGTGCGGCTTGATTCCGCGACTGCAACCGCGGGATATTTTTACGAATACACGGACCTTGCCTTTAGCGGGAATTCTTCCGTCGAGTACCCGTCGAGCGTGAATACGATGGGATCCGCGTTGCGGCTTGCCCCGCTGGTAGCGGAATATGGCGCGATTCCCTTGGAGGTCAAGATGGGGGATTGCTACTCCAGGCCTTATGCCGGGCTCGGATTCAACCTCTGGAATTCCAGGGTGTGGAGCGATTCTTCGGAGGGTGTGGACATCCGCCGATGGGAAGGCTTGTGCATTGCCTACGAGTCCGAGGCGCCGCTGACGCTTGCGATTGCGCCCGAGGGAGGCTTTGTGTTAGAGGGTGGCAATTTCCACAAGGTGCGGCTGGAAGCGCGGAAACAGGCGGGCATGATAAATATCCCGTTCGAGAGTTTTGTGCAGGACTCCGGCTATGGCTACCCGGAAAGCCTTGAAACCGTTCTTTCTTCTGCGGCATCGATTCTTTTCTATGTAGAGGGCGAACCCGAAAAGAAATACGGGTTTGCGGTCCACGCGATTGGAAGCCTTCATGAATGCTCCCGCTGGTCTGAACCCGGGAAGAAATAGCGGGCCTGTCGGGATTCTAAAAAAAAAACTGCTTTTTTGTGCATTATGTCTTTGAATGACACATTTTGTCGCTTGTATTTGTTATATTAGTGCACATGGTAGCACTGAATAAAACCAAGACAAAAAAAGAAATAGAGTTTCTCTGTACGGAGTGCGGTAACACCACGCCCAAGTGGGTGGGCAAGTGCCCGTTCTGCGGGGCGTGGAACACGCTCAAGGAACATGCGGTAGAACCTGCAATAGAGGGGCCACGTGCATCCCGCGGGCTCGGAGGGCCGGTCCACCAGGTAGTGACGCTCAAGGATGTCGCGACTGAAGACACGCGGCGGCTGAGCACCGCCAATACCGAATTTGACCGCGTGCTGGGTGGCGGGCTTGCGCCAGGTTCCCTGGTGCTCATCGGTGGCGACCCCGGTATCGGCAAGTCCACGCTGGTTCTTACGACTCTCGCCACGATGACAGCCGCCGGCGTCAAGTGCCTGTATGTGTCGGGCGAGGAGAGTGCTTGCCAGGTAAAACTCCGCAGTGAGCGTCTGGACGTCTCGGGCAGTGATATGCTCCTGCTTTGCGAAACGAGCTTGGAAAAAATTGTCCAGCAGGCACAGGAAATCAAACCGCAGGTGCTGGTCATCGATTCCATCCAGACGGTCTACAAGGCCGATCTCTCGGGAACGCCCGGGAGCGCCACGCAATTGCGGGAATGCGCTCTCGACCTCATGGTATTTGCGAAGAATACGGGGTGCATCACCATCCTTATCGGGCATGTCACGAAGGATGGCCAGATTGCGGGCCCGCGCATTCTCGAGCACATGGTCGATACCGTCGTGTATTTCGAGGGCGACCGCAATCACCAGTACCGCCTGCTGCGTACCATCAAGAACCGCTTCGGCGCGACAGACGAGATAGGCGTATTCGAGATGACGAGCCACGGGCTTATGCCGGTAGAAAACCCGAGCAAGGTCTTTTTGCAGGAGAACACACCGCCCACGCCGGGGAGCGTGGTGTGCTGTGCGCTCGAGGGCTCCCGGGCGATGCTTTTTGAAACGCAGGCTCTCGTGAACCAGACGGGGTTTGCCGTGCCCCAGCGCGTTGCCGCCGGCATCGACCCCAAGCGACTCACGATTATCCTTGCCCTGCTCGAGAAGTTCGGCGGGGTGAGCATCGGGGCCTCCGACGTGTTTGCTAGCATTGCCGGCGGCATCAAGGTTTCCGATGCGTCGTCGGACCTCGCGCTTGCCCTCGCCATCGCGAGCAACCACCTGGGTATCCCGCTTTCCCGCCAGACCATCGCGGTGGGCGAGCTCGGTCTGTCGGGCGAGGTCCGGAGCGTGTCGCTCCTGGACCAGCGGCTCAAGGAGGCGCGTCGCCTCGGCATGGTCGAGGCGATAGTGCCGGCGAGCGGCCGATTGCCCGAGGTCCTCGACGGGATGAAGGTCGTGCGCGTGCACAACCTCTCCGAAGTCATTGCTTGGCTCATGGACAAGAAGTAAAAAAGCCCCGCTTCCGCGGGGCGTTAAATTCCATAAAGGGACTAGCGACTACTCGTCGTCATCGTCGCTGTGTTTCCTCTTTTTCTTCTTTTTCTTCTTCGGCATGGCGTCGTCAGCCACGGAGGACTTCTTGTTGCCCTGCACCACGACTTCGGCGGCCTTTTCACCCGGCTTGGTGAAGCCGTACTGGCGCGGTTCGAAACCGGCGGGGAACTTGGTGCGGCTGTCGTAAATCACCTTCTTGGCGGTAAACTTCTCGATCTTGGCGTCGCTCAGGTCGGCACCGGAGAAGTCAACGTTCTGCATCTTGGTGTCGGCGTCGATCTTCACGTTCTTCATCTTGGCGTTGGTGAAGCGCACGTTCTCGAGTTTGGCACCGGCAAAGCTTGCACCATTGAGCTGGGTACCGATAAAGTCGGTCTGCTGGATGGTGGAGTTCGCGAGGTTGGCCTTGTCCATGTCGGCACCGTCGAAGATGTTCTTCTTGATGTATGCACCGTCAAAGACTGCCTTCGTGAGTTCGGTACCGCGGAATTCGCACTTGCTCACTTCGGTATCGAAGAACGAGGTCTTGTTCATCTTGGCCTTGTCGAAATTGCTCTTCTTCACGGCGCCCTTGTCGAATACGACGCCGGTAAGGTCCTGGCCCTTGAAGGTCATGCTGCTCAGGGTGGACTGGGCGAACTTGGCCTTCTGGAGCTGGGTCTTGGAAAGGTCCACGTCATCGAACTCGGTCAGGGAAAGGTCGGCTTCCTGCAGGTTCACGTTCTGGAACTCGACACCGCTGAAGTTCGCCTGGGAAAGACCGGCCTTGCTGAAGTTCACGTTGATGAGGTCAACGCCCTTGAAGTTTGCGGCGATGAGGTTACATGCCGTAAAGTCGGTCTTCACGAGGGTAGCCTTCTTGAGGTTCACTTCGCCCATCAGGGAGCGGGAGAAGTTCGCGTTCGTGAGGTTTGCCTTGCTGAGGTCAGCGCGGGTAAGGTCCACGTCCATCACGGACGCCTGGGTAAAGTCCACCTTGCTGAAGTCGGTTTCGTCGGCCACCTTCATGGCGTCAAGGCGGGCGTTCTTGAAGTTCACGTTCGGGAACTGGCTACCGAGGAGCGTTGCACGGTAGAGGTCGGCCTCTTCCATGTCTGCGCCCTTGAAGTTCGAATTGCGGATGTCGGCGCCACTGATGGTCACCTTCTTCAGGTTTGCGTTCTTGAAGTTCGCTTCGCTAATCACCGCGTTACGGAAGGATACTTCCGGGAGCTGTGCGCCCTGGAAGTTCGGCTTTTCGCCTGCACTGCGCTGGAAGTCGGTGACGTTCTTCTTGGCCTTGGCATCCGAGAAATCAAACCCGTCGATGCGCTTGTCGCGGAAAGACATATTGAGGTCCTGTCCGGAATAATCCTGGGCAAAACCGCTTATTGCCAGTGCGCCGACAAGGCATACACCAAGTTTCGAAATCTTCTTCATATTCATATATCACTATTCCTTTTATGGAAAACTAAACAACCTATAGCCCTAAAATAACTAAAAAAAAGAAAAAATACTCACTTATTTAAAAAAAAGACCATATTTTTTTGCTTAAAAAACTATTTTTGGCCCTAGAATGTCCGTTTTTAAGTTTCAAGCGTACGATTTGGTCGTCTGCGGGGCTGGTCCTGCAGGCCTCATGACTGCCTATACGTTTGCAAAAATGGTCGGAAACTCCAAGAAGGTGCTGCTTCTCGACAAGAAGGAACCCTGGAAGGAACCGATTTTCTGTGCCGAGGCGGTTTCGACCGACAGGCTCTCCAAGCTCTGGCCCATAGACCGGTCCTGGGTACGTGGAGACATCTCGGGAATCTACTTTACGTCGCGCAAGCGCTACCGTGCGGAATTCTACAGCAAGAACTGCGGCATGATTCTGGACCGCCCCAAGTTCCACCATTCTATTGCGGATGGTTGCTTGAATGTGGGTGCGGAATGCCATTTCGATACCGTGGTGAAGAAACTTTCGCGCAATGCGGATGGTTCCTGGAATCTGGAGGTGCAGCCGAAGGGCGGCGAGGGTGAAACTATATGTGCGAAGGCCGTTGTGGATGCAACGGGCCCCGGTTCGCGCCTGACCCGCGGGATTGATTGCCTTGAGGGCATTGAATCTGGCGATACCGACCTGGAACCCGCAATTTTCGCGGTGGCGGAAGGCATCGAGCACAGCCGCGAGCACATTGAGCTCTTTTTCGGGAGCGAATTCCCGGACGGTTACGGCTGGATATTCCCGCGCGACGGCGTGGAGGTGAACATCGGTTTTGTGCTGGGCAAGAACGTGAACCGCGAGGGCACGCTCCGCCAGAGGTTGCTCGACTTTATCGCGAAGGATTACCCGCAGGCGAAGGTGAAGGCCGTGTATGGCGGTATGATTGCCTGTGGCCAGTCCACAAGGCCCATGGCGATGTGCGGGCTTTTCAAGGCGGGCGATGCGGCAAGCTGCATGAACCCCATCAGCCGCTCGGGCATCGTGGAAGCGCTCCTGTGCGGGACTATTGTCGCAAGATCCGTGAACGAATGGCTCGACGCGAAGTCGGAGAGCGAACGGGAATGCGTGGAGCGCTCCGTGCTCGACCGCTGGATGAAGGCGCTTGGCAAGTCGCACCTGCAGTTGCAGCGCGCGAAGGCCGGTTTCAACAGCATAACGGACGAGCAGTTCGACCGCGCCGCCGAAAAACTCTCGAAGCTCCCGCGTGAAAAGCAGACGCTGTTCCGCATATTCTTTACGGTCCTCCGTACGTGCCCTTCGCTAATCTGGAAGATGCGTTCGTTTATTTGCTAGGTGATGTTTATGTCGGGTACTATCGCAGAAAGAATTGAAGAAGTCCGTGCGAAGTTCGCTTCGTTCACCGACCCCGATGACAAGTGGAAATACCTGCTTGATTTGGCGCGCGCCCACCAGGGCATGGACGCAAGCCTCAAGGACGAAAAGTTCATTATCCAGGGGTGCGCCTCCACGATGTACCTTGTGCCGAAGTTTACGGGCGAGGTAATCCACTTCGAGATGGACGTGGAAGGCGGTACGACGAACCCGCTTATAAGCCGTGGCCTGGGTGCACTCGCACTCAAGGTTTACAACGATCTTGCCCCGAGCGAGATTCTTTCGCTCGACCCGGTATTCTTCCAGGATATCGGCCTCAATGTGGGGCTTTCGCCGACCCGCTCCAACGGGTTTGCGAGCCTCGTGAAACAAATTTATCTGTATGCTCGCGTCTATAGCGCGATAGCCAAAAAATAGGGAGAATTATGGTTAGTTTCTTGAACGGAAAGAGCCCTTTTGACGAAGCCGAAGAAAAACTCGAAGCTGGCGAGACCGTAAACGGCCGCCCAAAAATGCCGACCGGGCCCATCATGGGCTGGCAGGACGGCGTGTTCCTCCTGGTGGTGATTGGCCTTATCATTGGCGGCTACCAGTACTACCAGTATGCGAAGAAGAAGAGCGCCGAGACGTTCGCTGCCTGCAATTCGATGTACGAGCTTGCTGCTGCGGGCGAGGCCGCGAAGTACCTGGAGGCTGAATCCTGCTACGAGAGCACCTGGGATCTCGGATTCGTGAGCGATTCCATGGAAATCCTCCGTCAGAATCGCGTTGGTGCAATTACCGACATGCGCAGCGCCCAGAAGGATTTGCTCCAGGATGCCGGCGACGCCCTCGAGGATGGCGATACGGCGAAGGCCGTCTCCATCGTTACCGAATACAAGGGTGCGATGTTCCTGATCCGCGACGACAAGAAGAAGTGGGAATCCATCGCGGCGCTTGCGAAGTAACCTTCGTTTTTTGATGAGTGTGTCGCGTTTTTCTACGGGAAAACGCGGCTTTTTTATTTTGTGAACTGTTCTCGCGCCTTGAATAATTATACATTGGGGGCATGGCTAGAATTGTAGAATTGGATGGTAAGCGCCCGGAACTCGGGAACCGTGTTTTTGTTGCCGACGGGGCGTGCCTCGTGGGCGAGGTTTCCGTGGGCGATGATTCCTCCGTGTTCTACAATGCCGTGCTGCGAGGCGACCTTGCACCGATTCGCGTGGGTTGCCGCACGAATATCCAGGATAACGTTACGGTTCATGTGTCTACCGGAGTGCCGACGGTTATCGGGAACGAGGTTACCGTGGGCCATAACGCAGTCTTGCATGCCTGCACTATCGACGACAACGTGCTTATAGGGATGGGCGCCATCGTGATGGACGGCGCTCACATAAAAAAGAACTGCATCGTGGGTGCGGGTGCCGTCGTTACGCAGGGGAAGGAATTCCCCGAGAACTCGCTTGTCGTGGGTGCGCCCGCACATGTGGTGCGCGAACTCACCGTCGACGAGATGGAACGAGTGAGTGGCGGCATGCAGCGCTATGTGGAAATCAAGGACATGCTCCTGCGCGGGAACGGTTGATGCTATGAAGTTCTATTTTCTCATCAACCCGATTAGTGGCGGTGGCCAGGGCAAGATAATCCATCAGTTCCTGCCCGAAATCATGGAATCCATGGGCTTTGCTGCCGATGACTGGAAGGCGGAATTCACGCAGTACGAACGCATGAGGGATCAGATTCTGGAGGCCCTCGCTTCGACCGAGACGCTTATTGCAGTCGGTGGCGACGGTACCGTTTCGTCCGTGCTTTCTACGATGCTCGAATCGGGCTTTGCGACCAGGGTGAAGATAGGCCTTATCCCGCTGGGGACGGGCAACGACCTTGCGCGCGTGCTCAACCTGTACAAGCCTTTTGTGGACCGGGGACTCCTGTTCCTGGTGCGTCGCCTGCTGCGTGCGAAACCCGCTCCCTTCGATATCTGGAAGGTAAACGGCAAGTACGCGCTCGCGAACTATTTTTCGGGAGGGATCGATGCCCGCATTGCGCACGACTTTAACCAGGACCGTGCAAGCGGGGCGATTTCATCTTCGTCCGTGATAGCGAACAAGTTGCATTATGTGCGCCGCTTCTTTGCCGACAGGAACTACCGGCTGGGAGCCAGCATGCTTAGTTACGTGGACAAGTACGGCAAGACGCATTCGGGCGTATTGACCGGGCACCGCACCGTAATCGTGGGGAATATCCCGAGCTTTGCGAGCGGCGCAAACCCTTTTTACAAGTCCGACATGGCCGACGGTTTTTTGGAAGTGGTGGACGTGCCTTCCATGCCGCTGTTCCTGCTCGCTATCGCCATAGGGAACATTCCGCTTGTGGGGTTCCTGTTCAAGAAGCATTTCCTCAAGTCGGTGAAGGTGCATTCGCTTTCGCTTACCGTACCGCAGAACGAGTTCCTGCAACTCGATGGCGAGGACATGAGCGGCAAACTGGGCGAGACCGTCTCGATCGAGTTTGCGGCTCAGGTGCAGATGCTGAGGCTGGGGGACTAGGTGAAACCCGTTGCAATCTCAATGGTTTTGGACTGGCTGCGTGCCGAAGGCCTGCTGCAAGATGTTGCGCCGCAGGCCGTGTTGCGGGTCGCGCCGAGTACTGTAATTACCGGTTTTGCGTCCGTTGACTTGGCGGGGCCCGGTGACGCGAGTTTCTGGGTGGGCGATACCGTGAAGAACGAAACGAACGCGAACGGGTTTGCGTCTTCGCTGCTTGATAGCGTACGCACCGGACTGCTGTTCGTGCCGCAAGGACTTATGCCGGCGGAGAAGGTTGCCGTTGCATCGGGTAAGGAATTTGCGCCCGGTGTGGGCTGCATTGTCCCGGTTGAAAACCCGTACCATGCGATGGTCTGCTTCTTGGAAAAGTTTGCGGATTCTTTTGCGGGCGGTGAATGCGCCGGCGATGTTACTAGCGGCTCCTTCGTGGGCAGTGGATGCGCCGGCGATGTCGCGAAATCCGCCCGCGTGCATGCGAGCGCCGTAGTCGAAGGTCGCGTGGGCGAAAATGCCTTCGTGGGCCCGGGCTGTGTGGTGATGCGCGGGGCGACGCTCGGCGCGGGCTGCGTGCTCGAGGCGAATGTGACAATTTACCCGAATGTAGTCGTGGGGGAGGATTGCGTGTTTCAGGCGGGCGCCGTTATCGGTTCCCGCGGGTTTGGGTTCTATGAATATGAGGGCAGGCGCCGGCCGGTCCCGCACCTTGCGGGTGTGCGCATCGGGCGCGGTTGCAGCTTCGGGGCGAACACGGTGGTTGCCGCGGGTTTCTTGAGCCCCACCACGATAGGCGATAACTGCCACTTTGATTCCTTCGTGCAAATCGCCCACAACTGCCGCCTCGGGAACAACATCTTTATGGCATCGCAGTCGGGGCTCGCGGGCTCCGTGACGGTCGAGGAGGATGTCGAACTTGCGGGTGGCGCGCAGGTCGCAAACCACCTTACGCTCGGGAAGGGCGCACGCATTGCCGCGAAGGCGGGCGTCACCAAGAGCATTCCCGCGGGGCTTACCGTATCCGGGTTCCCCGCCGAAGAAATTACGGTATGGCGCCGCTCGATGGTGCGCCTCCGCCAGATGGGGCAAAAGTAGCGTATGCCTGCCTTCAAGAGTATAGAATTTGCGTCGCCTTCGCTCTCGCACCCGCGGGCAGACGTGCGTGTGGATGTCCTCGAGAAGGACCCGAACCGCGCGCCACGCGTATGCTGGTATGCGGGCGATGAACTTTTCTACTCGACGGATACCCTGCATTGTTACGGCGAACTCGGGTATCGCGTGGCGCGGACAGCAATTTATTCGAAACCGGGCCTGCATGGCCCGCTCGCCCTCGCCTCGACGGAGCATCTTGCGCCCGTGTTCCTCATGTGGCCGAACCAGCGGTTCGACGTGCACGTTGCTCCCGGAGATGCGGAAGGCGTTCTGGCCGAACTCCCTATGATGGACGGGAGCGCTCTGCCGTTCTTCCACGCCCTGAGGAAGGTCGCCGGTGTGCCCGAGCCCCTTTGCTTTTACGATGTTCCCGAGTCCTTTACCCTCGAGTTCCCGCGCGGGCGGGTGAGCGTTTCGCCTGCAGACTGTTTCGAGGTGGAATACGAGATTACCCGCGATGCGACTGCGGGTGGCGCTGCGTTCCGCTCGGCGGCGACCCTCTCGGTGTATTCCGCAGAGGACCTCTACCGCGCGTTTTCGGCCCGCACGTTCATTTTTGAGGAGGACTACGCGAAGGCGCGTGCCGAAGGTCTCCTCGCCGGAGTCGACGAATCCTGCGGGATGCTCCTGGACGGTGCCAGGCAGCCCCGTTACCGCATGGCGGAAGAGCCCGCCTGCCACAAGATTTTGGACCTGCTGGGCGATCTTGCCTTCGCGGTCCCTGCTTTACCAAAGGTGCGCGTTCAGATTCTGAACGGCGGCCATACCATTCACCATAAAATCATGGAGAAACTCCTGCCTTATGTCTCTACTGGAATCCCTCAAGAAATCTGAAAAAGCCGGTGTTGTTTACGATGCCGATGTGGTTCACGAACTGCTCCCGCAGAAGTTCCCGTTCGCCTTCGTTGACGAGGTCCTGAGCCTCGAACTCGGTGACGGCAAGGAGGTGCAGCCCTCCCTGGTTGGCCTTTACCATGTGACGGGCGAAGAGAAGTTCTTCCAGGGGCATTTCCCCGGCAATCCGGTGATGCCCGGCGTGCTCCAGGTTGAATCCATGGCCCAGGCGGCGACACTCCTCACGATGATTGCCCGCGAAGCTGAAGTGGTGGGCAAGCGCCCTGCCTTCATGGGCATCGAGAACTGCCGTTTCAGGAACCCCGTGCTCCCCGGCATGGACCTGCGCCTCGAGGTAAAACTCATCTCCGTGCGTCATGGCATCTTCAAGTATGCCGGCAAGGCCTTCTCCGGCGATAAACTCATGTGCGAAGCCGACTTTGTCGCCGCAATGGTATAAACGGAATAATTCCTGCGACTCCTAGAAATAAACTTTCCTTGGCTAGAAATAAACGGCTTTTATGTGGAAGGCGTCGGCCAAGGATGGGGAGGGTGCAGGGAGGGGCCCGTGCGGCCTTCGCAACTCTGAGCTGGGGCCCCGCCCGCGTATATTTTATACTTGCATGTAAAAAAGAATTTGTTTTTTATGCTTTTTTTACTATATTTTCGGACGAAAAAAACTATACCTTAAAAGGAAGGTTAATCATGGCTAGAAAGAAGATTGCACTCGTTGGTGCTGGTCAAATTGGTGGTACAATGGCTCTCGTGCTCGCCCAGAAGAATCTTGGCGACGTGGTTCTTATCGACATTCCGCAGACTCAGGGCATGCCGAAGGGCAAGGCTCTCGACATCATGGAAGGCCGATCCGTCATCAATTCGTCCGTCGATCTTCAGGGTTCTACCGACTACGCCGACCTCAAGGGTGCAGACGTGGTTATCGTTACCGCCGGTTTCCCGCGCATGCCGGGTATGAGCCGTGACGACCTCCTCGACAAGAACTGCGGCGTTATCAAGACCGTTGCCGAAGCCATCAAGGCTAATGCTCCGGATGCTTTCGTCATCGTCATTACGAACCCGCTCGACGCCATGGTCTACAACATGCAGAAGCAGTCTGGCCTCCCGGCCAACAAGGTCATCGGTATGGCTGGCGTGCTTGATTCTGCCCGTCTCGCTTGCTTCGTCGCCGACGAACTGGGCGTGTCTGTCGAAGACGTCAAGGCCCTCGTGATGGGTGGCCACGGCGACACGATGGTTTCCATCATGGAATGCGTGTCCGTGGGCGGTATCCCGGTATCTCAGCTCATGAGCAAGGAAAAGTTCGCCGAACTCGCCAAGCGCACTGCCGGTGCCGGTGGCGAAATCGTGAACCTCCTCGGCCGCGGCTCCGCCTTCTACAGCCCGGCTACTTCTGCCATCCACATGGCCGAAGCCTATCTCCTCGACAAGAAGAACGTGTTCTCTTGCGCTGCCAAGCTGAACGGCGAATACGGCGTGAAGGGCCTCTACTGCGGCGTGCCGGTTGTCGTCGGTGCAAACGGTGTCGAGAAGATTATCGAGGTCAAGATGAGCGACGAAGAAAAGGCTGCCTTCGCGAAGTCTGTTGAGGCTTGCAAGAAGAACGCCGAATGGGTCGACGCTCACACGTAATAAGACCGCTCGCTCTCATCTAGGGCGAAGAACCTGCGGTTATCGCTCGCTCTCGCAAACGCGACCCGTTAACACCGGGTCGCTTTTTGCTCACACGTAATTATAGAGATGTCATCCCCGCGTAGGCGGGGATCTTCCTACGAAAAATCCCTTCAGCTTTGCCGGGGGATTTTTTGTAATCTGGAACACACTTTGTTTTTAGGTCTGTGAGCGGGGTCATACCTGAAAGGGGCAATGTGGCCTCGATTCACTTTTTGCCTGAAAATATTGTTAGATTTGTTCCCGTGGACAAAATCAGAGAACTCATACCGAAAGATTCGATAGCGGAGCAGCTCCTGCTGGTCGTGCTTCTTATCGTTATTATCTGGTTTTTTAACAAGTCATTCCGGTTGTGCCTCAAACGTGCCGAAAAGCATGGCTTTGACCGTGCCGCAACTCCGCTTGTTTCGGACCTCGTCAAGTATACTACTTATGCCATCGGGCTTTTGCTTGGCCTGAATATTCTGGGCGTAAACACTAACGGGCTATTGGCAATGCTTGGTGCGGCGAGCCTTGCGGTGGGTCTTGCGCTCAAGGATACGCTCTCGAACGTTGCCTCCGGACTTTTGCTCTTGTTCCTGCGGCCTTTTGTGGCCGGCGACTACATTGAATGTGGTTCCATCAAGGGCAAGATTTGTGCGATTGGCCTTTTCAACACGACTCTCGAGACGTTCGAGGGCATCTACGTCTCTGCGCCGAACAGGTCCTTGTGGGGTTCTCCTATTGTGAACTATGCCCGCAATCCTATCCGCAGGCTCGATATCAACGTGGGCGTTTCTTATGACGCCTCTCTAGACGTTGTGTTCTGCGCCCTGCGTAGGATGGTCGAGCAGGAAGCGAGTTTCATGAAGGTCCCGCCTCCGAAGTTTTTCGTGAGCGAATATGCCGACAGTTCCATAAACGTCACGGTTTGGGTGTGGGTGCGTACGTTTGAATACTACGAACTCAAGCGCAAGTATTCAAGAATTATCAAGGACGTGCTCGACGAGCACAAGATTGAGATTCCGTTCCCGCAACGCGTTGTTCACCTGGTGAAGGAGGGCGAGGAAGCGGCTGTGGCGAAGGAACGTGAACCGGATTTTGACGACCTCGTGCAGGATGAAGTTACGTTCAACGGCGTCAAGATTAATCTTAACCGTTAATTTTCTATATTATGCCTTGCTAAAAAGAAGGCTATATGGAAGATAAACTCGTTATTGGCGGGCATGAATTCAGTTCCCGCTTTATCTTGGGTTCCGGCAAGTATTCGCTGAAATTGATTGAAGCCGCGGTGCGCGATGCGGGGGCACAGATTGTGACACTCGCGGTGCGCCGGGCGAACACGAAGGACCACGAAAATATCCTTGACTACATTCCGAAGGGTGTGACCCTGTTGCCGAATACGTCCGGCGCCCGCACCGCCGACGAGGCGGTCCGCATCGCGCACCTTTCCCGCGAGCTCGGCTGCGGTGATTTCGTCAAGATCGAAATCATGCGCGACACGAAGTACCTGCTCCCGGATAACTACGAGACGGTGAAGGCGACCGAAACCCTCGCTGGTGAGGGTTTCGTGGTGATGCCTTACATGTACCCGGACTTGAACGTGGCGCGCGACCTCGCTAACGCGGGTGCCGCAGCCGTGATGCCGCTTGCCGCTCCGATTGGCAGCAACAAGGGGCTTTCTACGCGCGAGTTCATCCAGATTCTGATTGATGAAATTGACTTGCCCATCATCGTGGATGCGGGTATCGGCAAGCCCTCCGAGGCCTGTGCCGCGATGGAAATGGGGGCCGCCGCCATCATGGCGAATACGGCGCTTGCTACCGCGGGCGACTTGCCGCTTATGGCGCAGAGTTTCAAGCTTGCTATCGAGGCGGGTCGCAAGGCCTACCTCGCAGGCCTTGGGCGCGTCCTCACGCGCGGCGCTTCCGCGTCCGACCCGTTGACAGGTTTCTTGAGAGACTAAACGAATTTAGAATGTGTCATCCTGAGCCCTTCGATTTCACTCAGGGTAAACTCCACAACGAAGTTGCGCAGTCGAAGGATCTAAAAAAATGAGCGAAAGAAAAGACAACAACTACCTGTTCGATTCCGGAAACCTTTCGGAAGGGGCGCTTGCCAAGAAGCACCGCCTTGAAAACGATCCGAGTTCCCGTACTAATATAATGGATTATCTGCCCGGCATGGAAGTCATCCAGTCGGACATTGCCGACAAGGTTCTCTCCGAGTCCGAAAATTTCGATTATTCCAAATACACCGGCAAGGACGTGAAGCGCGCCCTCGAACACGAACGCTGCACGCTCGAAGATTTCAAGGCGCTCCTTTCTCCGGCGGCCGCACCGTATCTGGAACAGATGGCCGCGAAGGCGAAAATCGAGACGAGCAAGCACTTTGGCAACAACGTCTATTTCTTCACGCCGCTCTACATCGCAAACTACTGTGAAAACTACTGCGTCTATTGCGGGTTCAACTGCTACAACCATATCAAGCGCATGCAGCTCACCATGGAGCAGATCGAGCACGAGATGAAGGTCATCGCCGACAGCGGCATGGAAGAAATCCTGATTCTCACCGGCGAAAGCCGCGCCAAAAGCAGCGTGGAATACATCGGTGAAGCCTGCAAGCTCGCACGCAAGTATTTCCGCATGGTGGGCGTGGAGGTCTACCCGGTCAATGTGGATGAGTACCGCTACCTGCACGAATGCGGCGTGGACTACGTGACGGTTTTCCAGGAAACTTACGACAAGGTGCGTTTCGAACAACTTCACCTGATGGGTCACAAGCGCGTGTTCCCGTACCGCTTCGATTCGCAGGAACGCGCCCTGATGGCGGGCATGCGCGGGGTGGCGTTCTCCGCGCTCCTCGGCCTTTCGGACTTCCGCCGCGACGCGCTGGCTTCGGCGCTCCATGTGTATTACTTACAAAAGAAGTACCCGCATGCCGAGATGAGCTTAAGCTGTCCGAGACTGCGCCCGATTATCAATAACGACAAGATTGACCCGCTCGACGTTCACGAGAAGGAACTTTGCCAGGTGCTTTGCGCCTACCGTATCTTCTTGCCGTACGTGGGCATCACGGTTTCCAGCCGCGAAAGCAAGGAATTTAGGAACGGCATCGTGAAGATTGCAGCGACTAAAGTTTCTGCTGGGGTTTCTACCGGAATTGGCGACCACGAAAGCAAGTATAGCGGCCACGATGACGGGGAAGGCGGCGACGAACAGTTCGAAATCAACGACTCCCGTAGTTTCAACGATATGTACGGCGACATTTCGGGCGAAGGCTTGCAGCCCGTGCTGAATGATTATCTGTACGTGTAGCGGCTAGTAATTGTAATCAGCGCAACCGGCATCGCCATAGGTCGAGAAGCAGACTCCGTAATCCGAGCGAAGCGCACCACCTTTCCCGTTTTCCCACATTATTGCTGAAGCGGGAATCAAAGCCACCTCTACAGATTGGCTGTGCTCGTCTCTCCCGCTGATTAGGCAAGTCTTTTTCTGTAAATTCATGCACAAAAAGCAGATTTTTCCATTTCCTTCTCGGTTAAGTAAGCTTTTTCTTCCATCCATTCCTC